>DATMPQ010000073.1:0-4072 GCA_035567015.1 Chthoniobacterales bacterium
GCAACCAACGTTTTTGCGACCATCTCAGCGGTGGCGTGCACGGGACTTGTCGCTTTCAAATCGAGTCCGGTAGAAAAGGCAAGCCCGGCTCCGCGCAGGATCAGCACGCGTTGATTAGCATCTGCCCCCTCCGCCTCGATCGCCGCAGTCAGTTCCAGTAATAGTTGGATGGTGAGGGCATTGCGGCGTTCCGGCCGATTGAGTGTCACAATCGTGACGTGCGGATATTGTTTTTCAACCAGAACGATGGGCATGGATTCGTGATTCATTAAATCGTTGAATTAATAAATGTGTTCAGACCTGGATGACACCGGTGTGAAAGCGGGCTTTAGGCATTGGTCGTGAAACGTACTGTAGCAACCGGATTAACACATCGCGTGTTTGGTGCGGTTGAATGATGGCATCGACCCAGCCCCGCGCTGCACCGTAGCGAATGTCGGTTTGTTCCTCATAGTTTTGCTTCACTTTTTCGCGGAGCTCTTCGAGGTCTTCCGGCGGCGACTTCTTGTCCCCGCGTTCGCGCGCGCGGGCGAGAATTGAAAAAACGGTGTCGGACGCCTGCGCGGCGCCCATCACGGCGTAACGCGCGCTCGGCCAGGCGACGATAAATCGTGGATCGTAAGCCTTGCCGCACATAGCGTAATTTCCGGCGCCGAACGAGCCGCCGACAACTACGGTAATTTTCGGTACAACTGAATTGCTGACCGCGTTCACCAGCTTGGCGCCGCTGCGGATAATTCCGCTCTGTTCTGCGTCTCGGCCAACCATGAAACCGGTCACGTCCTGGAAAAAAACGATCGGGAGACCGGTTTGATTGCAATCCATAACGAAACGCGCAGCTTTATCGGCGCTGTCGGAATAGATGACGCCGCCCATCTGGATGCCTTCCTTTTTTGTGCGCACTTGCAAACGCTGGTTCGTCACGATGCCAACGGCGTGCCCATTGATACGCGCATAAGCAGTCACTAAAGTTTTGCCGTAATCGGCCTTGTATTCGTCGATTGAGTTCGCATCGATAATGGATGCGAGCAGATCGCGCGCGTCGTAGTTTTTTTGGCCGTCGAGGCTGATGAGATCGTAAAGCGCGTCAGGATTTTTCGCCGGCTTCGGAATTTTCTTGTCGATCTTTGCGGCCTTTGTCATTTCTGCCTCAGGCAAAAGCGCGATGAGCGAACGGAGCCGATTCAGGCACGATGCGTCGTCCTTTTCGTAAAAATCAACCGTGCCGCTTATTTCCGCGTGCATCTGCGCACCGCCGAGTTCTTCCGCGTCGACAATCTGGCCGATGGCCGCTTGGACGAGCGATGGACCGGCAAGGTACAAACCGCTTCCTTTTGTCATCAGGATTTTGTCGCAAAGAACCGGCAGATAAGCTCCGCCGGCAACGCAATTACCCATGATGGCGGCAAACTGCGGAATTCCTGCGGCTGAGATGACGGAGTTGTTGCGAAAGATGCGACCAAAATCATCTTCATCGGGAAAGATTTCATCCTGCATCGGCAGGAAAACGCCGGCAGAATCGACGAGGTAAACTATGGGCAAGGCGCACTCGAAAGCGATGCGCTGGGCGCGAATCAACTTCTTGGTGGTTTGCGGAAAGAAGGCGCCGGCTTTTACGGTGGCATCGTTGGCGATGATCATGCACGGAATGCCGGCGACGTTGCCGATGCCGGCGACAACCCCAGCGGCGGCAATGTTTCCCCATTGCTCGTACATTTTGTAAGCCGCCCAGAGCCCGATCTCGAAAAATTGTGCGTCTTTGTCGAGCAAAAGACCGATGCGCTCTCGCACAGGCAATCGGCCCATCTTGCGTTGACGTTCATGGCCCGCTTTGCCGCCGCCTTCGCGCAGAATGGCTTCTTCCTTCAAAATTGCCGCGCATTGATCGCGTAACGATTCGCTGGAAGAAGATGTCGATGTCCGAGACATGGCGCCGAAGCAGGCTTAATCCGCGGAGGCGCTTGAATCAAGCCATGCGCTCGTGTTTAGAACTCTCGCGCCCCGCTCGCCGCGGGCGAGCGGCTGCAACCGCTCCTTAGTAAACGTCCGATTCGGACTGATAACCGGAATCCCCGCGAATGGAACGCAGACGAGCGCGACTGCCGCGCTCGGATTCGGGGCGATTGATCTGTTCCAAGGCAAGCTTTACGAAAAACGGCACGGCAGCGAGCGCGCCAAGTGAAAGCAGAGTAATCGCCGCTGCCTGCCGGAGTGGCCGCTTAATTTTGTCCGCCATCAGCATCCCTAGGCCGAGGCCAAATGCAGTCCGCGTCAAGACAAGCAAGCTGTCGAGCGGAAGCTCGTCGGTAGTTTTTGGAATGGATAACGGGAGAGACATCGCCTACCTTATACGGCTCGTTTGGGAAAAGGAAACGGGAAAATACTTGCGCATGCATAATCCGGGCCGCTCGCGTTCTTTTTTGCATCGACAATGTCCCATTTGATCTATGCACTGATCCTCGCCGGCGGAAGCGGCGAACGTTTCTGGCCGTTAAGTCGCCGGGCCCGGCCGAAACAACTGCTTCGTCTCGTTTCCAACAGGGCACTTCTCGAGGAAACCGTAGCGAGACTCGAGGGCTTGGTTCCGCACGAACGCATTCTTATCCTGACAAATGTCGAACAAGAAGCGGCCGTCCGTAAATTGCTGGCCGCTTTTCCGGAGGGAAATATTCTGGCCGAACCGGCCAAACGCGACACCGCCGCGGCCGTCGCGCTCGGCGCGGGTTGGGTCGCCGCTCGCGATCATGCTGCGACGATGCTCGTGCTGCCGGCCGATCATGTCATTACGAATCGGACAGCCTTTCAAGAAACTTTGGCCCTGGCCGCGGCGACGGCGGAGGAAACAGGCGAACTCGTGACCATCGGCATCAAACCGACTTGGGCTTGTCCCGGCTTCGGTTATATCGAGCAGGGCGAGCCGGTGCATTTGCGAAATCGCGACGATAAAGACGCGATTCATCGGGTGCTGCGCTTTCGGGAAAAGCCCAACATCGACCTGGCGGAATCATTTCTGCGCAAAGGAAATTTTCGCTGGAATGCGGGAATGTTCGTTTGGTCTGTGCCCACGGTCTTGAGTGAATTCAACCGCCACGCGCCGGAACTGGCAGATTTTATTTCCCAAATTCGCGCTCCAGGGAACCTTGAAAAGGTCTTATGTGAGCGCTTCAGCAAACTGCCGCGCATCTCATTCGATTACGCGATCATGGAGAAAGCGGATCGCGTTCTCGTAGTGGAAGCCAACTTCGATTGGAACGACATCGGGAGTTGGAGAGCAGTCGCGGATTATTTCAAGAATGACGAACACGGGAACGCCGCGAACTGCGCGGTCACGGCGGTTGATTCGAGCAATAACATCGTATTCGATCAGGACGGAACAACGATCGCTCTGCTTGGAGTGCACAATCTCATTATCGTGCGAACCCGCGACGCAGTTTTGGTTTGTCACCGTCATCAAGCGGAAAAGATCAAGAGCTTAATTGGTAAACTTCCGCCTGAACTGCAATAACCCGCGGCACCATGAATCCAATTTTGGGGATCGACTTTGGCGCTGCGCGCATCGGCATTGCGATTTCGGATGAATTGCAGCTGATGGCGCATCCGCTGGAAACAATTTCCGGTGGCAAGAGCGCGGTCGCGCAAATCACAGAGATTGTTCGCCAAAAGAAGATCGACAAGGTGGTCGCAGGCGTGCCGCGAAATATGGACGGCAGTTTCGGCGCTGCCGCGAGCGACGCACTGCGCTTTGTCGAGAAATTACGTGCAGTTGTCTCGTGTCAGGTTGTGACCTGGGACGAGCGGCTGACCACGGCGGCGGCGCATCGGGAATTGCGTGAAGCGGGCCGGAAAACGCGAGAGACGCGGGGTTATGTCGATCAAGTGGCAGCGCAAATGATTTTACAGGGATATCTCGATTGGCAGAGACAGGCACCGACGGTCGAAGAAGTGCCGCGGTGAACTGGGATGTCGCAGCGGCTGAAATTGATCGTCGCCTACGACGGAGCGCGGTTTGCAGGGTGGCAAAGCCAATCCCATCGCAACACGATTCAGGATCATCTTGAGCGTGCTTTTGAGC
>DATMPQ010000074.1:0-3088 GCA_035567015.1 Chthoniobacterales bacterium
GTGACGCAAACCCTTTGCGAAGGTGAGATCAATCTCTGGTTTTACATCAATCTGCGAGACGCCCGGCAAGCGGTATTCGACCGGTTCTTCGATGGTGATAATGCGGCGCTGCACCGAGTTGATGCTGCTCAAGAAACAATAAAGCGAGGTCGATTTTCCGCAGCCGGTGGGGCCGGTAAGCAAGATGATTCCGTTCGGTTGCCCGAGCAGATGGCGAATGATGGGTTCCTGCTTCTCACCCAGATCGAGACGATCAAAACCGAACTGTTGCTCGCCGCGGCTGAGGAGACGCAGGCTGATCGACTCGCCGTTCACGGTGGGAATGGTCGAGACGCGCACATCGATTTCCTGATTATTCGCGTGCAGATTCATCCGGCCATCCTGCGGCAGGCGCCGCTCGGCGATGTCCATGTGCGCCATCACTTTCAGGCGCGAGATGATGGCGGATTGCAACAGGCGCAACTGCGGCGGCACGGCCACTTCGTGCAGGATGCCGTCGATCCGATAACGAATGCGCAGATCGTTTTCGAGCGGTTCGACGTGAATGTCCGTGGCCCGCTCGATGATCGCCTCGCGAATGATCTGGTTGACGAACTTCACCACCGAAGCCTCCGGGTCATCCGCGGTCAGGTCCGTGCTCATCTCCCCGTCCTGCAAGACTTCGAAGGCGCGGTTGGTTTTCAGAATCTCATCGAATGTTTCCGCGCCCACGCCGTAGAGCGTTTTCATAGTCCGCAGAATTTGTCCCCGCGGCACCAGCACCCATTCCGCTGGCTTTTTCAATAACTGCGAGGCGAGTTGGCGGCCGATCGAATTGAACAGATCGTACGTAGCCAGCACCACCGAGTTTTCCTTCACCTCAATCGGCAGGATGTGGTGTTGAAAGACGAAACGGCTGGGCAAGATCGACAATGTCTGCCGGTCGATGGTCTTCGGATCAATCGAGACAAACGGCACGTGGAACAATTTTCCGATCGCGCCTAGGAACCGGTTCTCGTCCACCTTCCCGGAATCGAGCACCTGACTCGTCCAGGAACCGCCGTTCAGGTTGGTCGCCAGTTCCGCCGCTTCATCGCGAGAAGAAACACCGCTCGCCAAGAGCAGATCGATAACTGACTTGCCGGCCGGTGAGTTCATGCAAATTCGTTAAGGCAAAAACAACGCTCGTCGCACCGGAACGGTGAGCGTCCCGGTCACGCGCATGGAATAATTTTTCTGTAAGCGCGCGATGGCGTCAGATACTTCCCCAGAAAACACGCCGTTTATCGGTCCGCAGTAGTAACCGAGCCGACGCAGATCCCGTTGTAACGCGCCAACATATGCCGGCTGCGTACTCAGCTCCCGCCCCGATTGCAAATAATAGCCAAAACGACAGTCGTACCGCGGCGCAAAATCGGTTGCGTTTACGCTACGACCTTGGTGCAGTAGGTCCACTTCGTCTCGCGCCGCTAGCGGATCAGAGGAATGAAAAAATGGATTGTTGAAGCTTAGGACTTCCGCGAATTGCGCGCCAGCAGTCCGCAAACCGATTAAAAGTAGGATTAGAATTAGCTTTTTCATATTAAGTTACTTGCCTCTAACTACATCCTTGACCGTCGGCAGATCAGGTGCGGGCAGCTGTTCCAGCTGCTTGCCTTCACCTGCGCGGGGCGGACAATCCGGACATTCGCCTTGATCAATCTCCGGCCCAAAATGAGTTTTACCTTCGGACTTCTCGCGCAATCGGTAGAGATCGAGCTTGGTTAACGTCACCTCCGGGCACATGAGAATAATCAGCTCCGTCCGCATCCTCGTATATTGCGTGCTCCGGAAAGCGGCGCCAAGATAAGGGATCTTACCCAGTATTGGAATGCCACTGATACTTTTTTGTTTGTTATCTTGTATTAGACCGCCAAGAACAATCGTCGATCCATTTGCCGCTGAAACATTGGTGCGGATATATCGCGTCGCGATCGTCGGAACTGAATTGCCGCCAATGCTTACGTTTCCGCCGGCGACAATACTGTCGATCTTCTGGAGAATATCGAGCGAAACCTCCTTCTCTGAATTAATTAGCGGCACGACTTCCAGTTGGAGCGCCACTTTCTTGAATTCGATACTTGAAGCAACAGCTGCGGTTCCAGTCGTCGTTACTCCAGTGTTGACCACGTTCGTCAACGTATTAGTGGGGATCGGCACTTCCTGGCCAGATGCAATAATCGCTTTTTTGTTATTGCTGGTGAAAACCATCGGTCGGGAAATGACTTTGAATTTTCCTGTCGACTCCAACCCGTGAACAATCGTGGCCAGATAATTGCCGGCCGCGATGTAAACATTCGTTCCGTTGGCAATGTTCTGTAGAGCATTCCCGAAATTGATCAAGCCCGCCGGATCAATAACGCCGCCGCCGGGAACTGGCGTGCCCATCGCATTCACTGTCGCACTTGGAAAAGGAATTGGCGCATTAGTATTGCGCGAGATGCCGACGACTTTATTACCGTACTTCGCAAACCAATCGACACCGAGCTCTTCGTCATTGCTGAGCGTCAATTCTCCGATGACGGTGCTGAGCGCCACTTGCGGCGCCTTCACGTCCATCTCGTCGAGAATCTTTTCTACTTTCACTACCACCTCGCGATTACCGAGCACGATGATGGCGTTCGCGCGCTGGTCGGCGATGATCTTTGCGTTTCCTACCGTCACCGCCTTCGGTGTCGTGTCCACCGGCTGCGTTTCAAGCTCTTCGGAGATGTTTAAAGTACTCTCGCCGCCTGTAGAGCTGGTTGACGTTCCTGCCGGATTTTGGCCCTGCCCACCAGTGCCCGCGCCCGTGCGGCGCTGCTGCTGTTGCTGCTGTGACGGACTGGCGCCCCCTTCGGCACCGGGCGCGGCGCCGCCGGGCTCAGTCAAAGCTTGAACCAGAACAGGCAGGACATCTGCAGCCGAGATATACCGCAACGGACGCGTCACCGGTTTGGCAAATTCGACGTTGGCATCAAACTCCGCGATCAATTTGCGAATGAACGGCATATTGACCGGCCGGGTCACGACATGAATGCGGTTCGTGCGCACGTCGGCGGTGAGCTTGATCTTGCCCACCACGACTGAT
>DATMPQ010000075.1:0-5874 GCA_035567015.1 Chthoniobacterales bacterium
AGACCCTTGGACTTCATGTGGTCTTCATACGCGGCAAGGGTCTTAAGTACGTGATTGCAGATAGCGCATTCAAACGTATGCAAGTCGATGCCCGCGCGTGCTGGCTCGATACTGGTGAGCATCATCGGGGCCTTGCACTTCGGACAAGTGGGGCGCTCAATTGCAACGATTGGAATGACGGACGACAGGCATTGAGACCGGGGCATGATGCCTCCCTCGAATAGGCGGGAGCGCAACACCCTCTGTCACCGGTAACGCCTGGGAGGCGGAGCGGTGATTGTCTGACTGTGCGCCTCCAGGGATATCAAAAGCGAGTTAATTCGTGGATATTTGGAAGGAAGGTAAGCGCCTTGAAACCGGAAGCTCCGCTCGATGCGGTGAGCTTTCTCCGCCAGTTGCCAGTCTGGGGCCTTGCGTGAAGGAACTCAGCTTGCTCGGGCGTGAGTGGAGGTATTCCCCCGCGACAGGGAGCACGGGTTTTGCTAGCAAGAGCATCGGTCATGTTGCTTGAATTCGGCAGCATGCACGCGTCACGACGGCCGAACCAGCGATAGCGGTGGCGGCGCGACCCAAATCAAAGATCGCGTCGCGGATCATCCGTGTGGTGAATTGGAAGATCCATGTCCACTTTAGAATCAGGAACGAAAGTATCTGCTACATAGTTTTTATCGACCGAGCCAAACCGGATAATAGTGTGCGTATAAATCCAGCCACCCGGCACTCTGAAACGAAATATGGTTTCGTCATACTGACCGGAGACATGATTTTTAAAGACTTCTTCGTGGGTGTGAAGCTTTTGCTTAGGCATGAACATCTTTCGAGTGCTGCTGCCAATAGCCACCAAAATCAACTGACTTGCTACGCTTCAAAGATAAAGCTGCGAGGCGGTTGACTTGCTTACAGTTCGGTAGACGGCGGTTGTCCCCTCTCCTCGTCCATGGCAGCGGAGTTGATCGCGCAGCCACTTCGGTCGCAGCATTCGTCATCGTAACAGAACGACGATCCGGTCATAGTCGTAGCGCCCAAATCCTCCTCGCGTGAGCGCCATGTCACGAGTCCTTCTTTCTTTGCAACTTGCACGGCATTGTCATAGCCGTCCGCTAGCCCCTGCTCATTATCCGCGAGCGAGGCGAGGCACTCCTGCAATTTTCGAAAATTACGGCTTTCGTCCGAACCGGTCGAACTATTAACCAGTTCGCCGTACTCGGCTGTTTTTGCACGATACTGCTGAGATTTGAACATGCAGAGCCCTTTCGTTGGAAGTCTCCGCGCATTCCGACCAATCTCGATGGTTGATCCGGATACACATAGATATGGGATCAAAGGTTCGAATAACGAGCCCCAGGGCACAAATAAGATGGCACGAAAAAGAGCGCGGCGTGACTTTCGGCCGTTACTTGGCCATTCGCCAGCCGAACAGCACGACAGCAGCACCGGCTGTCGCTGCGATAACTGACGTGACTATCCCGCCGCCGAGCGCAAGCAGCATGGCGACATGATAGCCAACGAAGGCGCCAGCAACACCAACCAATGCGCTCGTGATGACGCCGCGGGTCGATCCGGAGAATTGACGGGCAAGCCACGATGGTCCAGCAAGCCGGTCGAATAAGAGCCCGGCGATGATGCCGATTGCGAGAACCAGAATAAACGTGATGGCAGGGTCGGTGACTTGCATGATTCAGGCCGCCTTGTTTTTGATTGGCCGCCATAAATTAGGGCAGGCGTTCGGCCATCGTTGCTTGTCGATCATTGGCCCCGACCGAACAAAGTCGGCCGGGGCCAATCTTTAACGCACTGGGTTAGTCGTGGCGGGAGACCCCGGAGAAGTTTTGCGGGTTCCCTTTCGAACTCAATAGCGGTCGGTGCCGATACCGATGCTCACGCCAGGAGCGCGAAAGCCGATACCCCCTTCGTCGTAACCCCGGCGTTCGATATAGCGCTCGCGAGGAGCGTATCCGTAGGAATCACCGGGTTCACGGATGATGACGCGACCTTCATCGCGTTGGCGCCAGCAACGGCCGTTTTCGTTGCAGACCATGCGAACGTGTTGAATGTTGCTCCCCGGTCCGACCGATACATCGGCGGAAAGCGGTGCAGCGGAAGCGGCGGTCGCGAAAAGCGCGCTTACGCCGACCGCTAGAGAGATCGCGAGACTGCTCATTGTATTCTCCAAAAGTGATTGTGTCGGGAAGCCAATAGGCTCGCGATCCGATGGTTCCATGAGAAGGAGCGCAATCATTGGTTGGGGTCCAAAAACAAATCTATTTTGACTGGAACCTTCTTCGGTTGAGTCTATTTGCGCTATGTCCGAATACAGGACGCACGACAACTGGTAGACACCATGAAAAAGATTCTCTTAGCGACAGTCGCTGCCCTCGCATTCGCAGCACCTTCATTCGCGGCTGAAACGCCCAAGACCGTCGGCCAAGCTCCGCAATCGTTTTACCTGGCTCAAGATACCGCGACGATGAAATGTCAAATCGTCGAGACCGAGCCCGTTGCGGGCGGTAAAATCAAGGTCGTCGGTATTGCCCACCCGTCAAAGGCATCGGCTGAGACGGCTTTGAAGGCTGACAAGACTTGCGTCAACTAATCTAGTTACGTCGCAAGCATGCAGGCGGGTCTAATGGTTCGGCAAGTGTGAAACCATGGACCCGCCCCGCCAACAATCGCGCTGTAAGGTTACGCCGCCGGACAACCTCCTTTGGAAGAACCGTCGACGAGCTTCATCCAGGGCGGCCACTGCCCTTGTGTTCAGCTCGTCAGCTAACAATGACTTTTTGCTTGAGCTGATGGCGCGGGTCCGCCGAGGCGAACTACCACTGAATAAGTATCGCAGCGGCGATCAACAGGGCAAAAAAGATCGGCAGCAATACCGGAGGAACGAGCCACTCGCGAACACTGAATTGGTTGATATAAGCCATATCGGACCGCCTTTTTGTAGCGGCGGGAGCGCAGCACTCTCAGTCACCGATAACAGCCGGGGGACGCGCGGTGATATGGAGGATATGGTGGCCGTCCGCCGAATAACCAGTGCTGGTCGCAACTTACTTGTCGCGAGCAGGTTGTAATCCGATTCGAGAGTGACCATTTACGCCGTTGGCACAGTCGGATCGCTTCAACATCTTTTTCCCGTTGCGCGACGCCGCAGCCCTGCCAAATCTTGCGTCGGTCAACGGCACGTCGTTTCGGCGTACGCGTCACGGGTCAGGCGAACCATGGCCGTCGAGTATGTCTCGATGCAAATCGTGCGCAAGCCGGCACAGAGCTTCGTGCAACCTGAACTTGATCGGACCCGATCACATGATTGAATTTCCAAATCATAGTCGTTCATATGACCGAACGCGGCGTGCCGTGCGATTTTGGGGATACGACAGCGCGATAGAGGCATCATTCTTCATAGACGAAGGCGCGCTGAGGCGAATTCAACCGGATGCTCACCCCAATGAATCGGGTTTCCTGAACGCGTTCGATTCCAACCGTGATTTGATATGCGCCGCCGCTGCTAGCGTGTACGTCCGCGGCAGCAGGGGTTCTTATGATCTGGTCGCCGCTAATTTTTGAAACGACGACCTGCTGGTAGAGCCTTAGCCTACTGGCGAGGCCGCTCGAGGAATGACGGAGCAAACGTGGGGATCATTTGAGACCCGCAAAAGTTGATGATGGATATGAAACCGAAACAACGGGCCAAAGCAATCGCCGAGCAGCTCGAAAAGTCGGATAGGCGCAAGTGGCCCGCGCTTATTGAGGCGGCTATCCGAGACGCCGAAAACGCTATCATCGCCCGCCTCTCAGAAAAGCTCGAAAGCCAACCCGATCCACTGAGCCCGCCCAGCGCAGCCGCCATCGTCCGCGAGATGCATCGTTTTTAGGTCGGAATGAATAATCGAAGCAATAGGCGATCGGATCAGGCGGTCAGCCACTCCGATTTTATCGAGCGCAAAGTCCCACCGCATTATTGTTTCCTAAACAGTGTAGGAACATCATGCTTTACAAATGTCTTGCAATAGCCTTCCTGGCTACCGCGTCGATGACCGGCGCGGCGTCGGCGCAAATAGCCACAAACCAAGTTGATTCGACTACCAGTGCTACCACGCACAGGGAGGGTGAATGGCGCGGGTCCAAGCTCGCCGGCGTCGATGTGTACAATGAAGCAAAAGAGAAGATCGGCGACATTAACGACGTGATTTTGGATAGGTCAGACAAGGTGGCCAATGTCATTCTAGGTGTGGGCGGCGTTCTCGGCTTGGGCGAACACTACGTGGCAGTCGCCTTCGATAAGCTGAAGTGGGTGGACCAGCCGGTGACCTCGACAACTGCCTCAACAACGTCCGCACCGGCGAATGCTCCAGCAACTACTTCCGCTCCAGACGGCACCACGCGAACCACCACCGGTGCCGCAACTACCACCACGACAAACCACCACAACCATCGCTGGTAAGCGTTGGTATCCGGATCACGCGGTGTATAACGCCACCAAGGATGAATTGAAGGCCATGCCCGAGTTTAAGTACTAACAAGCAGCGAAACACCATCAGGGCGGACAGCACGAAAAAGCGGCCCGTCATGCACACGCGGCCAGAGGACACGCGCTTCACGCCAGGCATCATTCAGACGAAAGCTTGCCAAGGCTCCTATGGAAGAGCACGGCAAGAAGTAGTTAGTTTAAGATTTGGTCTGGAGGCCGCCTCGGTTGGCGGCCTCTTTCAGTTCAAGCGAAGAATTCGATGAGCAAGCATACCGCCGCAGCGACGCGCTGGAGAAGCGCCGAAAGTTGATGGAAGCGTGGGCGGCGTATTGCGAGCCATGGGCTTCAGCTAATGTTGTTCAGATTCGCAAGCAAAAGCCCCTCTGAGCAGCACGTATACATCGGCGCGAAGCCTAAATGCTGGCGGCCTTTTCGAATGTGGGTATGCGCGAAGGGCTAGCTTGGTTTTAGCGAGTGCCTTAATTCGTTAATTTTTCGAAAAATGAGCAAAACGGGACATCGGCGGAGAGCCAGTGGTGCCACGATGAACCTGGTTCCCCAAGCATAGCGTTGCGCGCCGGTGCGACATGGCGAACATGCGATGAACTAATCTCAGTGATAACCCTGCGGTTGGAACGTTACACTGCACAGCATGTTGTCCCTGCGGGATGATCTTTGCAGTCAACCCATCAACCCTTGGAGTGTCAGATGAGCAAACGTAAGCCGGCAACGGCTATAAAGCACTCCCGCAGCCCCAAAATAGCCGCGAAGGCCCAACGCGCCACTCAGGCTATTGTTAGAAGTCCGAAAATCAGCCGTCTGCGCTCGGCTGGGGCAGGCACGACTGAATTGGCCCCAAAGCTTCCTGACGACTCACAACAAGAGGCTCTCCTTGTTGAGAATCCGGTGACAGTCTCACAAGATGACTACAAACAGACGATGACGGATAGCGGTTCAAAGAAAGGGACTAATTTTTCCTTAGCCACGGCAAACGTGCCCGCTTATCCAGCAAAGCTTCTGGAAATGGCACAAGCCAACATGCAATTTGCTTTTGAATTCGCCCAGAGGCTTGCAACGATTAGGTCGCCCTTTGAATTTCCCAGTGTCATTGCAGAATTCACAAGCAAGCGGATCGCTATGTTCGGGAAGTTTTCGAAAGAAATGGCTGAACTAAGTACCAAGCGGTGGACAGCTTAAAATCCAATGCCCCGCGGCCACTCGACTAGCTTGCACAATGGCGCAGTCAGCGCTTTTTCCGGGCGATGAAATCAACCTGAAACACCGACCTTTATGAATCCGCCAGGATCAGCGCGCAGTATTAGGTGATTTCCATGTTTGAATTGGCCACTGCGCTTATGGGACTGTTCAGCGCCAGCATTTTCCTGGCACATGCGGTTGACGCTTAT
>DATMPQ010000076.1:0-6506 GCA_035567015.1 Chthoniobacterales bacterium
GGGGTCGATGAAGCCTGCACCAACATCATTCGCCATGCTTATCAATTGCGCGACGACCAACTCATTGCCTTGTCGATCGAAGGCTTGCGCAAATGTGTTCGCATGCGTTTGCGCGATTACGGTGAGCAAGTGCCGACGCACAAGATGCGGGGCCGTTCCCACGATATCGTCGAACCCGGAGGGCTCGGTTTGCATCTGATGAAAAATGCTTTTGATCGGGTCGATTACATCTTGAAACCGCGCGGAACCGAGCTCGTTCTCACGAAAAACCTGGAATGACGACGCGTGCAATCGCACGCCTTCTGGGTAGCGCATACGTCTCGCGTGCTGGCAAACGCGTCGTCGCGGTTGCGAACTTGTGCGAATGCGTCACCTCGTCCCCGCCGTTTGTGTTTATAGGAAAGATTGTTCCGGCGCGACGCCGAAACCAGCACGCGAGACGCGCGCGCTACCCAAGCATTCGCAATTCGCGCTGCGCATAAGATTGCTTCCGATGATATGACAACGCACAATCAGTTAATGAAACCGCCGGAACCCGATCCCGCGTTCGAAATCTCACTCCGGCCGCCGGTTTTCAGTGAGTTCACCGGCCAGGTGAAAGTGTGCGAGCGGCTCGAATTGATGGTGGCAGCGGCAAAGAAACGCGGCGACGTACTCGAGCACATTTTGTTGAGCGGACCATCCGGTCTCGGAAAAACCACGCTCGCCTACATCATCGCTAACGCGATGAGCGTGAATATTAAGAACACCAGCGGACCAGTGATTGAAAAGGCGGGCGAGCTCGCCGGGTTGCTCACGAGCCTTGAAAAGGGGGACGTCCTTTTCATCGACGAGATTCATCGCCTCCAACCGACGATCGAAGAGTACCTTTACCCGGCGATGGAGGATTACCGGCTTGACATCATCATCGATCAAGGGCCGCAGGCGCGCAGCCTTCGATTAAATCTGCCGAAGTTCACCCTCATCGGCGCGACGACGCGCGCCGGCATGGTGAGCGCCCCGTTGCGCTCGCGCTTCGGCATGAGCGCGCGACTCGATTATTACAACGCCGAGGAGATGCAAAAGATCATTGTGCGCAGCGCCAGATTGCTCGGTGTCGAAATTGAGCCGGCGGGCGCGGCTGAGATCGCCACCCGCACACGCGGCACGCCACGCACGGCAAACAATCTTCTGCGCTGGGTGCGCGACTATGTGCAAGTGAAAGCTGAAGGAAAAATCACCGCCGAGCTCGCCGACCGCGCACTCACCATGCTCGAAATCGATCGTGATGGCTTCGATCAATGGGACAAGCGGATTATCGAAACCCTGATCCACAAATTCAACGGCGGTCCGGTCGGTTTGAATTCACTTGCTGTTGCGGTCGGTGAAGAAGCCGGCACGCTTGAAGAAGTGAACGAGCCATATTTGATCATGGAAGGTTACATCAAACGCACGGCGCAAGGTCGCGTCGCGACGCCGAATGCATATCGCAAGCTCGGGCTCAAGCCGCCATCCGGCGCACAGGCTGAGCTATTATGACTTGTGAATAGTGATCCGTGAATTGTGAATCGAGACTCGTGATCCGATGTAACGGTGTAATGCTTTAACGCTTCACGTTGCTCTCTATGCAACTAACCGCCGGCTTCTTCCAAACATCAAAAATTCTCACCGTCGGCGAGCTCACGCGCGCAATCCGCAGCACGCTCGAAACGAAATTCGGCGCCGTCTGGGTGCAGGGCGAAATCTCCAATTACAAACTGCATCCCAGCGGGCATCAATATTTCACACTCAGGGATGCTCGCGCGCAAATCGCCTGCGTGATCTTTCGCAACACGATGGCGCCGTTGCGGCAGCCACTTGTCGATGGAGCGCAAGTGCAGGTTTACGGCAACGTTTCCGTTTTCGAAGCCCGCGGTCAGTACCAATTGAGCGTGCAGATTTTGCAGCCGCGCGGACTCGGTTTGCTGCAAGCGAAGTTCGAAGCGCTCAAACGAAAACTCGAAGCGGAAGGACTTTTTGATCCGGCAAGAAAGCGCGTGCCCCCAAAATTTCCGCGCAGAATTGGAATCGTTACTTCGGCAAGCGGCGCCGCGATTCGCGACCTGCTGAATGTTTTGCAACGGCGGGCGCCGTGGTTACAAATCCTGATCAATCCAGTGCGCGTTCAGGGAACAGGCGCAGCCGAGGAAATTGCTGTCGCAATTCGCGAGCTCGCCACGCCTAACGAAAATTGGTTGCCTCTTGATCTAATTGTGGTCGCCCGCGGCGGCGGCAGCATTGAAGATTTGTGGGCTTTCAACGAAGAGATCGTCGCGCGAACGATTGTCGATGCTGGCGTGCCGATCGTCTCGGCAATCGGTCACGAAATTGATTTTACTATTTGCGATTTCGTGGCTGACCTGCGCGCGCCAACGCCAAGTGCGGCCGCCGAATTGGTCGTGCCGGATATTATCGATCTTCGGCGACGAATCGATGTGCTCGCCGGATCTCTTGACAAATGTCTGCGAAATTTTTTGGCACATCAACAAACGCGGCTCCGTTTTCTGTCCGAGCGCACACTCGCGCGCGAGTTGCTCAAGCGGATGCGCGACGCCCAGCAGGAATTCGATCTCGCACGCGAATCGTTACATCGCCATGTCGCGCACAAGATCGACGATTACCGCCGCGGATTCGTGCACATGGCGAGCGCGTTGCACGCGCGCAGCCCCGCGCGCGAGCTGACCATAAAACGCAATCACTTTGCCGACCTTCAACGGCGCTTCGCCGCATTACCGCCACGTTTTTTGGCAGACGCGAAGCAACGTTTCGGTCGAATGGAAGGAATTCTTCGCGTGCTCGGCCCTGACGCGACATTGCGCCGCGGCTACAGCATTACCAGGGATAAGAATGGAAGGATTGTGCGTTCAATCGCTCGTGTGAAACGCGGAATTCGATTGCGCACCCGTGTCACGGACGGCGACATAGAATCGGAAGTGTTGGCAGCCTACGCGCAGGATCAGCCGGTCTCACGGTAGAACGAGACTTTATACCCGACAAATTGGCTCCGCGGCGCAAGGATAATCCGCCCGCGCCTCAGCAACGGCGAATTGGGGTTGATGATTAGAGCAGCTACTTCGGATTGACAACCGTGTTCGCAGTCCCGAGCCAGCCATTGGAGGAATTTGCTGTGGTAAAAATGTCGCCTTGTGTTCCGCCGCTGCCGCCATTAGGCCCGTGAATCGTCAGGTCAGCATTCACTTTTTCAACGGTTCCACTACTGTCTGCGCGAATCACGATTGCGTTCACACCTTTCCAGACACCGCCCTGTACGGTCTGATCCTTGGAGTATCTGTGACTTGTTTCGCCGCCCGCTATGAAACCGTCGGCGAGTAAGGGAAGGGCAGGGTTCGAGGTCTCGTTTAGACCGACCACATAGGCCCATTCATTCTCGCCGCTCTTAAGCGTTTCGCTAGATGGTACGGTTAGAGTTGAATCCTGCGCCTCGTCAGGGGAACCTGTGCTGCACCATTTAGACTTCGACAGCCAAAAAATCGCTTCGGATTTAATGTAGTTGGGGAAAAGCTGGCAAAAGGCGTCATTGGAAGAGGAGACGGCGGTCGGAGGGTTCGTAGTCGGCGTCCCATCGGCGTCAACTAAGTAGCTCGGGTAGGTGCCGTTGTTATCGCTGGCGTAGAGTCTCAGCGCTAGGGCGATTTGCTTTCCGTTCGACAACGCTTTCGTCTGGGCGCCCTTGGTTTGGACGGAACTAAACACCGGGAGCGCGATGCTTGCCAAAACTGCAATAATTGCGATTACGACGAGCAATTCGATCAGGGTGAAGGCGGCAGTAGTTTTGTTTTTCATGGTCATCATTTTAATGGAAGGTTGAGTGGTTGAATGTAGGATTTGGTATTACACGGCCAGAATTGCGGAATTGAATGAGCCGGTCAAGCAAAAATAAACGTATCGGCAGGTCGCGTGTCCTGGCCTGCCTTGAGCGCCTCGCTTCACGCAGTGTAAACCTGCTCCGCGGGCGTGATGCCCGCGCGACCTATTCAGCGTTCGAGTTTAAACGCAACCGTGGCCAGCGGTGGTAAATGAATGAGAATGGAATGTTCGCGCGCCATCCAGGGAGTATTCTCACTCTGGATGCCTCCGTAATTCCCGACGTTGCTGCCTCCGTAAGTTTCCGCATCGCTATTGATGATCTCGCGGTAAAAACCAGGGTGCGGCACGCCCAACCGGTAATCATGCCGAACGACAGGCGTTGCGGCCACGGCAAAAACAACGATTTCGCCCTGGCGCGATCGGCGCAAAAACGAGACAACGCTATTCTCCGCGTCGTGAAAATCAATCCATTCGAATCCCTCATACGTGTCATCCTGGTCCCACAACGCCGGTTCGCTCTTGTAAGTATAATTGAGATGTTGAACCAGACGTCGCAAACCATCGTGCCGCGGCAGCTGCGTCAAATGCCAATCCAGACTTTGATCGTGGTTCCATTCGTGCCACTGACCGAATTCGCCGCCCATGAAGAGTAGTTTTTTCCCGGGATGTCCATACATCCACGCCAGAAACATTCTGAGATTGGCAAACTTTTGCCATTCGTCGCCCGGCATCTTCGACAAAAGTGAGCGCTTGCCATGCACGACTTCATCGTGGCTAAGCACTAAAATGAAATTTTCCTGAAACGCGTAAATCAGCGAGAAGGTGATGTTGCCGTGATGAAAGCGGCGATAAATCGGATCGAGACTCATGTACTGGAGGAAGTCGTGCATCCAGCCCATGTTCCATTTGAAACCGAATCCGAGGCCGCCCAGATAAGTGGGCCGCGAAACGCCCGGCCACGCGGTTGATTCCTCGGCGATCGTCATGATGCCGGGGAAACGCTCGTAACAAACTTCGTTGCAGCGTTTCAAAAAATAGATCGCATCGAGATTTTCCCGGCCGCCGTAAACGTTCGGAATCCACTGGCCCGGTTTGCGCGAATAATCCAGATAAAGCATGGAAGCCACAGCATCCACGCGCAGGCCGTCGATGTGATATTTGTCCAACCAGAAGAGCGCGTTGCCGATCAGGAAATTACGCACTTCGTTGCGCCCGTAATTAAAGATGAGCGTGCCCCAATCCTGATGTTCTCCCTGCCGCGGGTCCATGTGTTCGTAGAGATCGGTGCCATCGAATTCGGCCAACGCATGCGCATCTTTCGGAAAATGCGCCGGCACCCAATCCATAATTACGCCGATGCCGACCTGATGGCACTTGTCGATAAAATGGCGTAATTCATCAGGCGTTCCAAAGCGGCTTGTCGGTGCATAATAATTCGTTACCTGGTACCCCCACGAGCCTTCAAACGGATGCTCGGCAATCGGCATGAGCTCAAGATGCGTGTAACCCATTTCGACTACATAAGGCAGCAGCGTCTCGGCGAATTCGAGATAACTGAAGGAACGATTTCCTTCTTCGGCGCGGCGCCGCCATGAGCCGAGATGAACTTCGTAAATGCTGACCGCGCTTTTCGGCCAGTCCTTTGCCCGCCGCGCTTCCATCCACGCCCGATCGCTCCACTTGTAGCGTTCGAGATTATAAATGAGAGAACTTGTCGACGTGCCGTGCTGGTTAAAAAACGCGAACGGATCGCTCTTGAGCAAAAGGGCGCCGGATTGTGTGCGAATTTCGAATTTATAATGCGCGCCTTCGCGCACGCCCGGTAAAAATAATTCCCACATTCCGCTGCCGAGCAGTTTGCGCATCGGATTAACGCGGCCATCCCAGCCGTTGAAATCGCCGACCACGCTGACGCGCTGCGCATTCGGCGCCCACACCGCGAAGTAAACACCGGCATCGCCGCCGATCGTGCGCAGATGAGCGCCAAACTTTTCGTAAATCTGCCAATGCTGTCCTTCGGCGAAAAGATGGAGATCGACTTCGCCCATGATCGGACCGTAGCGATATGGGTCGCGCGCTATCGATTCCGATCCATCCCAACCCGTTAGCCGAAGATGATAATCGAGATCGCGCCCAGCGCCCGGCACAGACGCCTGAAAAAAGCCGTCGCGATGAATCTTCTCGGCCGCGATTGTCGATTGTCGATCTACCAAGATGTCGACCTTCTGCGCGTCCGGGCGAAAGACGCGAATCGCCAGATCATCTCCCATTCGGTGCGGCCCTAAAATCCGGAACGGATCGGAATGGGTGCCGGACAAAAAGCTGTTCAGCTCGTCCGGCGGCAAGCCGGCCACTTCAAAAGGCTTCATGCGAGTTCAACTTAGGGTTCGTGGCGCGCTTTTCAATGAGACGGAGGGAACGCACCTCCGATGCGTCCGTTGAACTCGCAGAAAATAAGTCGGACGCCTCGGAGAGCGGTTCCTAGCTGTCAGCGTGGACACTTTCCATTTTGATTGGCTCGGAAGGCATCGCATACTTCTTCGCGATGGAAACAACGACACGCGAAGCAGTTGACGAACTGCTTCAGACTTACGGCGAGACCGGTGGTATCAATTATCTCGATGCCGCGGCCACTTTGCCGTCGCGCCTCGCGATCGAGG
>DATMPQ010000077.1:0-6358 GCA_035567015.1 Chthoniobacterales bacterium
GTCCGCGTAATCTGTGGACAGAAATCCAACGGATGTTCAATCTCCCGGCATGGCTGATCAACAAGTGCCCCCGCCGTTGCCAAAATCGCAGCCGTCGTTTGGCCGGCGGCAGAGCACGATCATCAAATTGCTCGGAGTCGGCGCGCTGGTGTTGGTGTTGTTGATCCCGCTGGCGATGATCACCGGCGTCTTGAGCGATCGGTTGATGCGGCGCAACGAAGCGGTCGCAGAAATTACGTCGTCGTGGGGCAAGGAACAAAATGTGATTGGGCCGGTGCTCGGGATTCCGTTTCAATACAAATTTAAAACGGTCAAGGAAACGGCGGGGCCGGATGGAAAACTGGAACGGCGCGAAGTGGAGGAGACGGCGACCGGGAATGCGTATTTTCTGCCGCAATCGCTCAAGATCGAGGGCGATGTTCAGACGCAGACGTTGCACCGCGGGATTTACGACGCGGCGGTTTTCCGGGCGCAAGTGGCGCTTTCGGGAAAATTTTCGCCGCCCGACTTCGGCGCGCTCAAGATCGACCTGAAGGATGTGCAATGGAAGGACGCGTTCGTGACCATCGCGGTGAATGATCTGCGTGGGACGCGCGAAGGGCTCGTGCTCGATTGGGGTGGAACGAAGCGGCCGATGCTGCCGGGGTCCCAAATACCGGGTTACACGACGGGCGCAACGGCGTCCCTCGGTGGCGACAAACCGATCGCGAACGAAATTACGTTTTCCATTCCGCTGGATTTCAACGGAAGCGACGGCGTTTTCTTCGCGCCGTTCGGCGTGCAAAACGAAGCGACGTTGAAATCGAACTGGCCGGATCCGGCGTTTCATGATTGGCGCCGGACTAGCCGGCGTGTACACATTTCTTTATATCACTTTACGGCAGCAGGATTATGCCTTGCTCATGGGTGCCATCGCGCTCTTCGTTGTCCTGGCGATTGTGATGTATGTGACGCGCAAAGTGGATTGGTACGCGCGCGACGCGGGATAGATGCGGATCGCGACAGAAGATGTTCGCGACGGGAAATTTCGCCGCCGCGGCGAGGCGCACGATCCAGATTTTAGGAGCTTACATCCTAGTGATTGCGAGCGCTGGTTGCGTGTCGATTCGGCCGGAGAGTTTCGCAATGTCCATAGTGAACATCGAACCCTTAGCCACCGTTGCCAGTCGAAGAGCGATAGTCATGCCTGATTGTTCGAGATAGACTTTCAATCTGATGAAATACGATTGGAAGAATGCCGGAGAGGAATGGTCGGAGCCCTGGGGCAATTCTGCCGCGCAATGGTTCGGCGCAATTCTTCCCCGCGTGCGGGAGTGTCTTCCTGCCGGTATTATTCTTGAAATCGGAGCGGGCTTCGGGCGATGGACACACTACTTAAGGGATCACTGCGAGCATCTGCTCGCCCTCGATCGCAAGGAGGAATGCATCGATGCATGTAGGCAGCGGTTCGCCGGGGATTCCCGGCTGAGCTACTACGTCAATGATGGGCGGTCACTCTCCATGCTCAGCGATGACTCGATTGATTTTGTGTTCAGCTTTGATTCCCTGGTCCACCCCGCTCGTGACGTGCTCGAAGACTACCTAAGCGAGTTAGGAAGAAAGTTGAAGATCGGCGCCAAGGGGTTCGTTCATCATTCAAATCTTGGGCAGTACGCAAACTCCATGCGCGAGCGCTTGCCCCGGCCGATGAGAAAACTGCTGAGAAAGGCCAGAATCTTCGACTGGGAGCACAATCGTAATCCGACCATGAGTGCCAGTCTGTTTCGTGAGTTCTGTGTGAGGTCCGGTCTGCATTGTCGGCGGCAAGAGCTGGTTAATTGGCGCGGCCGGCGATTGATCGATTGTCTCTCTCTATTCGAACGGGACCCTTCAAACGAGCAAGCCGCCACCGAAATCGTGCGAAACCCGAATTTCATGCGCGAAGCGGCGCAAATTCGCCGGCAATCGCAAAGCGGGATTGACTGGCCGAAGTTGGCGATGAACATCCGAGCTTGACGAGATGGGACGTGATTATCATTCCGGCCTGGGTAAGACATCGCTTCGCGAATCGGGCTGCGAAGCCGGTCGTGATTCTTAATGTTTATTCGCCTCCGGAATACCAGGCAGGAGCGAAGAGCTAGTTTTATGAACCCGGCTCTGGAAACCTGTTTCGCACTGATGCAGACCTTGGCGGAATACCGCGGTCATCCTATTAACAGCGAGTTGCAGAAAATGCGGCGCAAACACTCAATGCTCCATCTGGATGTGCTTACCTTGATCTATCATTTCGCGAAGATAGGCTCGGGACATATTCTGGAGATTGGTCCCTATCTGGGCGGTTCCGCGATCGCGGCGGCCTACGGTGTCCGCGATTCTAGTCAGCCGAAGGCAATCATCACCATCGAGCCAGGCGGCCGATGTGATCATCCGACGCTGCCCACGAAGAATATTCTCAAAGATTTGAAGAAAAATCTGGCCAAATTCGGTGTCGCTCATCTGATCACGCTAATCGAAGGATACTCGTGGAAGGAGGAGACAATTGCGGCAGTCCGGCAGAGGCTACGGCCAGGCAGCGTCGGATTGCTGGTGATCGACGCCGACGGCAACGTGAAACGTGACCTCGATCTATTCCACGATTTGCTGGCGGACGGCTGTTGGATTGTAATCGACGATTACTACATGCCCGGTGCCAAAAGTAAGGAGGCCCTCACCAAGCCGCAGGTAAACGCGCTGGTCAGCGCCGGGCAATTGGAACCGCTTGGTCTCTACGGTTGGGGCACGTGGATCGGACGTTGGCCAGGAGGAAGACCCGTCACTGTTCCTTAGCTCGCGATAAATTAGAGCGCCTGGATGCTCTTCGTCATGTCGTTAAAGGAACGATAAAGTGCCTGACGCTGCGCGACCCCGCGTCGCAGGACCGGTTGAAAATTGGCGAGATCGGCGATGTTAATGATGTGATCGACACTGTGGGCGAATGCGCTCATCGCATCATTGGTGGCAAAGGCATGGCTGAGGAGCACGACGAAATGCTGGCGCCGCTGCGCGTCCGGTTCCTGGATCAGTTCGCGTAAAAGCGGATTCGTCTGCAAAGTGGAGCCTTTGAAGTTTTCGTAGATGACGATCACGTCGTAGTTGTAGGTCTTGAGCTTGAGGATCACATCTTCTTCGAATAAACCGAGATGCACTTTGTAAGTCATATCGATGAGCTGGGGGACGACGACCTTCTGGTATTGCTGCTGGTCGACACAAACCAGCGCTGTGTTGTCGCCGACGTCAATAAAACTGGAGTCTGCCTGTTGGTCCATGCGCGCTTTAGCGGAAGGCGTTTTCAGGGAGATCGAGGCGCAAACCGGAATCCAGATCCACATCCATGCCGCGCGCCTTTTGGATTAAATCGATGCCCTGGGTGACACGCGCTTTGCGCGAAGCGAAGAGTGTGGCTGTCTCTTCTGTAATGAGCTCGCTTTCGAAAGCGCTGAGGATTGATTGGTCGAAAGTCATCCAGCCAAAGGGTGCGCTGGCCTCGATGATCTCGTAAAAACTGCGCTGCTCGTCTTCACCCAGCACGATGGTTTCTTCCGTGCGCAAATTGTGGCCAAGGATTTCCATGAGCAATTGGCGGCCACCGCCCACTTTAGGCGCCAGGCGCTGGCTGATGACGTAACGCAGCGTATCGGCGAGGCGAATGCGCAGTTGCTTCTCTTCACCGAGAGAGAACAGGCCGAGGATACGGTTGATGGATTGGCCGGCATCGACTGTGTGCAGTGTTGCAAGGACCAGGTGACCTGTCTCCGCGGCTGTGAGCGCGATTTCGACCGTAGCGCGATCACGCATTTCGCCCACCAGAATGACCTTGGGCGCTTGACGCAGGGCCGCCCGTAGGCCGTTTGGATAATTGTTAAAGTCATGTCCTAGCTCGCGCTGATTAAAGGTGGCTTTAAGTTTCGGGTGAACGAACTCGATCGGGTCCTCAAGGGTGACAACATGAACCGATTGCGTCTCGTTAATCTCGTTGAGGATGGCGGCGAGGGTAGTTGTCTTTCCGCTCCCTGTGGCGCCGGTCACTAGGACCAATCCATTTTTCTGGCGGGCGATTTCCTTGAAAATTGGCGTTAACATGAGCGTATCGATGGTGGGCACCTCTGCCTGCAACTTTCGCAGGACAATCGAAAAGTGTCCTTGCTGGCGAAAAATATTAACGCGGAATCGCCACTCCTGATCGAGCGAGTAACTGCAATCGCACGAGCCTCCAGTCAGATAATCGTAAATCAAACGGCGATTTCCGCGCATGAGCGCGAGCCCGATTTGCTCGGTCTGATAAGGAGTGAGGGCCTCGATGGGCGGATCGACATAGACCGGTTTCAGCTCGCCGAAATCCTCGACCTGAAGGGGGGAGCCAACCGAAAAATTGAGGTCGGAGATGCCGTCATAGGTTCTTAGCATCGCCGCTAGAATTTTGTCGAGGTCTGGTGTTCTCATCTCTTGTTCTCATTCCTCCGAGGCATCGATCGGCGGTTCTTTCAAGAATTGGCGGAATTTCTTCTTGTCGATCGCCTTATCGTAAGCCTCTTCGGGACTGATCCGTCCATTGTGCAAATGATCCATGATCGCGTCGTCAAGCGGTTGGTTTCCTTTCTTTTTGCCGACCTGAATCATGCCAAGGATTTGATGCGTCTTTCCTTCGCGTACCAGGTTTGCGATCGCCGTATCGACGACGAGAATTTCCAAGGCAGCGACGCGTCCCGGTTTATCAATGCGTTTAAAAAGATTTTGCGCGATGACAGCTTTAAGCGATTCGGCGAGGGTGGTGCGGATTTGATTTTGCTGATTGCTCGGGAAGACATCGATGACGCGGTCGACAGCCTTCGCTGCGCTGGAGGTGTGCAGGGTGCCGAAAACCAGGTGTCCGGTGGCCGCGGCGGTCAGCGCCAGCTCGATCGTCTCGTGGTCGCGCATTTCGCCTACGAGCATGATGTCCGGGTCTTCGCGAAACGCGCCGCGCAAAGCAGCCGCAAATGATTTGGTGTGCACGCCCACTTCGCGGTGCTGGACAAGGCAGTTTTGGCTGCGATGTACGAATTCGATCGGGTCTTCGATCGTGATGATATGGTCTGGCCGGTGAATGTTGGCATAATCGATCATCGCGGCCAGCGTGGTAGACTTTCCCGACCCAGTCGGACCGGTCACGAGGACCATACCCTTTTTGAGCATCGGAAATTTTTTCAAGACTGGTGGCAGACCCAGTTCATCCACCGTCAGAACAGTCGAAGGAATCAAGCGGAAGACCGCCGACATGCCATATTTTTGCTGAAGGAAGTTCGCACGATAGCGAGCGATACCGGGCACTTCATATCCAAAGTCAACGTCGGAAGTTTCCTCGAAGGTTTTGATTTTTCCTTCGGGCGCAATCTCATAAACCATCGCCTTGAGCTCGTCGTTCTTGAGCGGAGGGAAATCCACCCGCACCAGATCGCCATTGATGCGAAGCATCGGCGGATTGTTTGTGGAAAGATGCAGGTCGGAAGCCTTTTGCTCGGCCATCAGTTTGAAAAAGGCGTCAATGCGAGCCATGAGCGTCGTGCTACGAGAAGCTAAATTGATGCCACAAGCCGCGGATTTGGAGCGGCGAATGGTCTCCGGGCCGGCGCAAACCAGCGCCGAGTTGTGTTAGTGCACCGCCTCCCGAGCGGCGTCGAGGGTGCAGCGCACCTGTCCCAGAAGCTTTTCCCTCGAGTATGGCTTTGGGATAAAACCGCGCAGGCCTTGCCCTAACATGGCGGTGATCTTGGACTGCTCTGCGAAGCCGCTGCTCAAAACCACGTTCACCTTTGGATTAAGCGCCTTGAGTTCATCGAATACGGCATCCCCGTCCATGACCGGTAGGAAAAAATCCAGAATCACCAGACCGATCTGCTTGCCGATTTTCCGGTAAGTTTCCAGCGCTTCAAAACCGTCCTTCGCCATGATTACCTTATATCCTTCATCAGCCAGCATCTCGGCAGCGAGCGCAGCGACTTGGGGCTCGTCCTCGATGAAGAGGAGATACTCGCGGTTGCCTTTTGGATTCTTCACCTTGATCTCCGGGGGAATGCTCACCCCTGCAGACCACGACCCGTGCGCTTGGCTGGGTTGCGAACGGTCTGAATCTTTTTCGAGCGCTGGCTTCGGTTTTTCGTTATTAGGAATGGAAATCTTCGCTCCGGCTCCTCGTGCCGAGAACGCGCGCTCTGGGGGCGGGACGACAGCGAAAGTCGCCTGCGAGGGCGCAGTCGGTGCAGCCGCTTTCGCAGTGGTCTTCGCAAGGATTGTGGATGTAACTCGGTCAAAAAGCGCCTGCGCGGTCTTGGAAGCCAGTTCTACCCGCTGGAGGAGCAGATCG
>DATMPQ010000078.1:0-6810 GCA_035567015.1 Chthoniobacterales bacterium
GATTATTCGCGGCAAAGAAGGCCAGATAATAGATGCCGATGATGGTGGCGGACAAGGCAGCCGGCGCGACTCGAGCATAAAGCGCGAGCGAGACGGGGAAGACGTTCGCAAATCCAATGCTGTTCAATACGTGAAAGCCAATGAGCCATCCGATTGAAACTTTTGTTCCGCCGTTTGCCGCAATCGCTGCGCCGATAGCCAACGAGATAAATCCGGTCACAGCAATCATGCTGCCGATACCGAGCTTAGTGATTTCCGCCGGCTCGGGAAATTTTTTCGACCAGAGCCTCCAGAACACGACCGCGCCTGCGAGAAAACTTACCGATACAATCGAGTCGAGCGTGATCAGCCACGTCGTCGGCATTTTGTGGCCGAAGAACACGAGATTCACATTTTTCTCTGCCCAAACAAGGTAGGCGTTGAAGATTTCTTGATTGCCAATGACCGCGATCGTGAGCACGGGCAAAAGCACGAGCAGCGCAACGATCCCCATTTTTTCGCGATGGCTGAGATGAGCTTTTGGCGCGCTCTGGCTTTTTTCCACGACGGGCGAATCGGGCGGTAGCCATTTCCGGCCAGAGAGATAGATCGACAAACCGATCAGCATGCCCACGCCCGCGGCGCCGAAGCCCCAATGCCAGCCATAGACTTCGCCGAGCGTACCGGCGATCAACGGCGAGGCGATTACGCCGCCATTGATAAACAAATAATAAATCTGAAAAGCGTCCGCGCGCCGGTTGTCGCCCGTTGCGTACAGCGCGCCGACTTGGCTGGCGAGGTTTCCCTTGAAACAACCAACACCGGTAAGCAGACACGTCAGCGCGATAAGGAATGTAAAGTCGAACGCCATCAGAAAATGCCCAGCCGCCATGAGCAGCGCGCCGAGCGTGACTGTGCGAGTGCGTCCGAGCACACGGTCGGCGATCAATCCGCCGCCGATCGGCGTAAGATAAACCAGACCGGTGTAGAGGCCGAAAATCGCCGAAGCGAGCGCCTGGACCGAGAGCGGGCCGCGATAAACGCTCTCGAGCAGGTGGCGAAACGGACCGAACCCGGCGACGCGCTCGATGTGTCCGGGGTGCAGCAGCCGGTTGACCATGTAGAGCACGAGCAGCGATTGCATGCCATAATAGGAAAAGCGTTCCCAAGCTTCAGTGAAGGCGAGATAGCCGAGACCGCGCGGATGACCGATGAAGCTGCGATCCTCAGTGTTGTGCATGATCGCAGATTGTTGCGTGCAACCTGCGTTGGCAAGCGTTCGCCTTGCCGGATACGCGTGCCGCGTGTGGCTTTGACGCGGTTGAGGTTGCGTGGTGCAGATCGCTTTGCATAAGCTCGCCGCAGTGGATGCTTCAACCAATGCCGCGAGATCCGCGAAAGGTTTCAGTTCATTCCTCCGCGCGGAATTTCCGCTGATCATCGGGCTGGCTAGCGCGGCGTTCTTCCTCGCGCTTGGGAGTGGACCTGTAGAGCAGGTTGATCATCCGCTCGCGCTAGCGGGAGTTTTTGTTTGGCTGTTGATCGGCGTGCTTTGGTCGGCGATTTCAGTGGTGCGGCACGCGGACGGTCTCGCGCTGAGGTGCGGCGAGCCTTACGGCACTCTCATCCTAACGCTTTCTGCCATCACCATCGAAGTGGTAATGATCTCCGCTGCAATGCTACATGGGGCGAATAACCCGACGCTCGCACGCGATATGATGTTCGCCGTGGTTGCGATCGCGCTCAACGGTCTGGTGGGATTGGCTCTGTTGCTGGGGGGACTGCGCCACCGTGAGCAATATTACAATCTCCAGGGAACCAGCTCTTATCTCAATACGATTATGTCGTTGGTTGTTCTCGGATTGGTGCTACCGAACTTCACGACTTCGCTGTCAGGGCCGCGGTTTTCATTCGCGCAGGAACTATTTCTCGTAGTCACTTCGCTCATCCTTTACGGGATCTTTCTTATCACTCAGACTCGACGGCATCGTCAGTACTTCATGGAGCCGGAAGGCGCAGAAGTGAGCGCGGATCGCGGTCATCATCATGACTTTCAAACGCGATTGATCGGCTTTCACGCGGTGATGTTGTTCCTTTATCTCATCGCGGTGGTGGTTTTGGCGGAAAAATTCGCCATTCCGCTGGATATCTGCATCGAGCGCTTCGGAATGCCGCAGGCTTTGGGTGGCGCGATCATCGCCGGTCTAGTGCTGGCGCCGGAAGCACTGAGCGCGATCAAAGCAGCGATGACAAATCAACTACAACGTTCGGTGAATCTACTGCACGGCTCAGTGCTCGCCTCTATCGGCCTAACCATTCCGGCCGTTTTGGTCATTGGTATGACGACGAAGCGGCCGGTGACACTCGGTATCGAAGGAGGCAATCTTCCGCTGCTTTTGCTCACGCTGGCGACAAGCGTGGTCACGTTTGGCAGCGGTAGAACGAACGTGTTACAGGGCTGCATTCACCTCCTGCTCTTTGCCGTATTCTTGCTGCTAATATTTTGCCCTTGAGTCCTGCTAATCTTGGAATGGGGAATCATGGACCGGAGGGCATGTCTCGAAACGATATAACGGCAGAATAATCTAATGTGGTCGTGATCATCTTTGGCGTCTCGGGCGCTGGTAAAACAACACTCGGCCAGCTGCTCGCGCGAAAACTTGGCTGGGCGTTCTATGAGGCGGACGATTTTCATTCACCGGCTAACGTCGAGAAAATGCGTGCAGGTATTCCGCTGACAGACGAGGACAGATGGCCGTGGCTGGAGAGTTTACGTGAGTTGATTAAACGTCTCGATGCAAGAGAGGATGCGGTGCTCGCTTGTTCGGCGCTCAAGCATGCGTATCGCCGATTTCTGCGAGTGAATGACCAAGTGAAGTTCGTTTATTTACGCGGCGACTACGCGCTCATCGCCAATCAGCTCCGGGAGCGCAAGGGGCACTTTATGAGTCCGGAATTGTTAAAAAGCCAGTTTGCCGATTTGGAAGAACCGCGTGCCGCCGAGGGCGTTTTAACGGTCGACTTGGGGCGAACTCCGCGTGAACTCGTGCAAGAGATCACGACGAAGTTGGGTCTGCGGGAGCGAGAATCTGAAAACACCGGCAGCTGCCAGAGTTTACCGGAACGGCGGGAATGGTATCGTTCCGGCGCAATCTTGAAGCTGCCATTAATCATCGAGCAACGTCGATTGCCTTCGCCGGCGCGGACACCGCAGGCGCTGGCGTGGGACGGTGAGGCACTTTGGATGGGCTCGCGCGACCTACGGCGGATTTATGCGATCGATCCGAACAAGTGGACCGTGCTGCAAGAGAAAGAAGCGCCCGGCATTCCGTGGGCAGCGGTCGCGACCGGCGAGACGCTTCATTTTACCATCGGTGAAGACGCAGACGATGACCGCTACATTCGCCGGTTCATTCCGAAAATTGGCTTCTCGGACACGGAGCGATTCGCCTGCCCGGAGTTTACCGGTTCATATCTTAGCTACGACGGCGAATATCTCTATCTGAGCCAATGGTACAAGCATCGCATCCTCAAACTCGACGCCAGCGGAGAAATTTTGCGCTTCATTGATGTCGGCGCTGAAATCTGCGGCCATGTGTTCGTCGATGAATTGATCTACGTCTTGCGCGGGACAGAGCAGGGGAATGAGGATTGGCGCATCGCGTGTTTGGATCCGCGGCAAGAAACTCCAAAGGTAGAGGACCTGGTGCATGTTCCATTTCAATGTCGCTCGCTCACGTTCGACGGCGCGAACTTTTGGACGAATCATCGAGCCGCTGACGAGATAGTATCGTTCGCGCCACCGGACTAATGGTCCGAGCCGAACCCGCGTTAAGTTCGGATCATTCTCCACGCACCGCGCGCGGAAGAATAGGGGTCAGTGTGCAAATCTTGACATCTTTTGTGGAGCCGGACCACTGTCACGCAGGAGTGGCTGGCGGAGAAATTGCAAATGCGCAGTGCCGCTAATGTGAGTCAACTATTGCGACGCGCTGTGGTCAAGCGAAGGAAGCGGCAAGTGCCGTCTCGATTCGCCGATTTCATCAATCGCGCAATCCACGCCGCAGAGTGAGAAAGAGAATGTGTCAAGATTTGCACACTGACCCCCAATCCCCAAGAAAATTATTGAATCCAACCCGGGCACTGTCTGCATCCAAAGCATAGCTGAAGACATGAAACGGATGTTGTTCGCGATGGTCGCGGGATGGATGGCCGTAATGATGATTGCGGGGGCGCAAGATGCGGAGGTTCAACGCGCGCGTGACGGCCTTGCGTCTTCGGCTGCAGCCTACAGGGCCGTGGTCGCTTTGCGGGACAAGTTGTCGTACTCAGTGACTGCTCCTGGATCAGAGCAGGAAACCAAAAGCGAGGAGTACACCTTTGGACCCGAAGGCGCGGTCATTGTAAAAAACGCGCTGCTGCAAGCGGTGGCGCTGGATTCGAAACTGTATCTGACTCAGAGCGATGTGTCCGATAAGTATGTCGTTGCGCCATACGATGGCGATTTTGGGGCGGCCCTAAGGCGCGTCGCCGGCAACGGCTCTCTTTTCGAGCCTCCGCCTCTTGCGCTGCATTCGGGCAAGAGCATCGATGCGTGCCTGGACACACTTCGGTTCAATCTTCTCGAGCCGCTGCGAATCGCCGGGTACAGACATGTGACCGGCGACAAAGAGCAGGATGAAATCCGTTTCATCGCCAACAATGGCGAGCTGACGTTAGCGATCGACTCGAAAACGCATTTCTTCATCAGTGTTTCGTTTCAAGTAAGGCCACCCGGCGCGCCGGCAGGATTTCTTGTTCGGGTAAGCGGAACGTTTTCGCCGCAGGTCTTGAGCGGTCCGGAGTCGGCGATCAATTTTACGCCAGGTTCGCGCGCCGCGGTCGAGAACCTTGCCGATCTTACCTCAACCCGACTCGCCGTCGGATCTGTAGCACCCGACTTTGAGCTCGAAAGTCTCGACGGGAAAAAGATCGCGCTTCATGATCTGCGGGGTTCGATTGTGATGCTCGACTTTTGGGCCACGTGGTGTGTGCCGTGTTGGACGGCGCTAAAGGAAACTCAGGGCCTCGCTAGTTGGGCCGCAGCCGATCACTTGCCGGTGACAATTTTCGCCGTGAACACTCTGGAGCAAGGCCCCGATAGCAAAGAAAGGTTGGATCGAGTTCGACGTTTTTGGAAATCGCAGGGTTTTAGCATCCCGACACTTGTCGACGTCCAATCCAAAATGTTTAAGGCCTACGGCAGTCCGGGTCTTCCGAGCGTCGTATTGATATCGCCTTCCGGGACAATTCTCCACTATCACGAAGGGCTCCTTCCTGAAATGCTGGAGACACTAAAGCGCGAGACACGGGAGCAGATCAGTTCGCAAAAGAGATCGCAGATGTAAAGGCGCTGCGACAAGGTTGAGAGTTGGTTGTTGATCCTCCTTCGCAGACTTCGGCGTGACACGGAGTTGAGAGAGCTTGGGAAGAGCCGTGGTGGAATGCTTGGTGGCTGAATGTGCTACGTTGGTGCGAGTTCGGGTATCAACGTCCAAGGAGTTTTTTATGAATCGCTTATCTACCTTTTGTCGCGTCGGATTGTCTTGCTTGTTTGCCTTGTTCTCAGCGTCGATTTATGGCGAACCAGCAGACAAGAACATCCTTTCGCGCACAGCGGAGATCGATGGTGTGCACCTGCATTACCTGACGGCGGGTCAGGGGCCGGCGGTTATTCTGTTGCACGGTTTCGCGCAAACTTCGCGTATGTGGAAACCGATCATCCCGTTGCTAGCCGAACGATTCACCGTGATCGCGCCGGACCTGCCAGGCATCGGCGACTCAGGCATTCCAGCGAACGGCCTGGATATGAAAACGTCCGCGATCCGCATTCACGCACTTGCGCGCTCACTCGGCGTCGAAAAGGCGAGAGTCGTAGGCCACGATATCGGTCTCATGGTTGCCTACGCTTACGCCGCACAGTTTCCTGCGGAAGTGGAAAAACTGGTGGTGATGGATGCATTCCTTCCCGGCGTGGCTGGATGGGAACCGATCTACAATGATCCGAATATCTGGCATTTTCGTTTTCACGGCCCAACTCCCGAAGCCTTGGTGAAAGGACGCGAGCGCATATATTTCGAATATTTCTGGAACGATCTCGCGGCCGATAAGACGCGCTCGATTCCGGAAGCAGATCGCAAAGCATACGCCGAAGCGTATTCCAAGCCGGGACGAATGCGCGCCGCCTGGGCTTATTTCGCGTCGTGGCCGGAACTCGCGAAAGATTTCGCCCAACTCTCGCAGACGAAACTGACCATGCCGGTGCTGTCGATCGGCGGTGACAAGTCGTTAGGCAATCAGCTCGCGCAAGAGATGAAGCTAGTCGCCGCTGATGTCACGGTCGTGGTCTTGAAGGACACGGGGCACTGGGTGCTGGAAGAACGGCCCAGGGAAACGACCGACGCGCTCGTTAAGTTTCTTTGAGTTGAATCCGAGCCGTTGCAAATACACGGCCGTTCCTACGTCCCACGGATTTGCCAGGACAAAGCACCCGGATTCGTGGAGCGCACGAAACCGCGCGATCGCGGAAGATTGTGCCGAATTTTCGTCGTTCATCTGCAAGCTTATATGGCCAGGCCACGCTGGCCCTACAGTTGCAGGGCCTTGCGAAGATGAGGAACGAGGCGTTTGCTGAATTCGACGGAGTCGCCAGCGGAAAGATGCGACCACTCAGGGCAGTTAAAGGCCGCGAGCTCCGTGTAATCCTCGTAGTAAATACCGGCCGTACCCGTGTCCTTGATCAATCGATCCCAAATACCGGTACGTGGGGTTTCGCGATCCTCCAGAGCTTTC
>DATMPQ010000079.1:0-13563 GCA_035567015.1 Chthoniobacterales bacterium
TCTTGCGCCGGAGCGATACACCCTTGAAGACATGCTTGCCTAAATCTATCCCAATAACAGAATCTCCGCGTCTGGCCATGGTGCTAGCGCTCCATGTAGCGGAAAGTGTGCCGACACGACTTTTTTCTATTTTCTATTTCACGCTATACGCGTAAATTAGTCAGAACACCTTCATACCCAACGCTTACGCCGCCATCGGTCTCCGGTAACCGAAGAATTCGCGTTCCTTGATGATCTGCACCACTTCCGGTGGAACCATTCGCTCCCATCCGCTGTCCCCACGCTGCAATTTGGCCAGTGCATCTGCTGGATAAATCCGCAAGTACTCGGCATGATAATGGGCGATCTCTTCAATGAACTGGTTGTCGATCAAATATTGAAATAGGGAACGCAGGTTCGGCGCAACTTCGACCTGCTTCGCGGTGACGATTTTCCCCGTCCTTTCGTCGATCATCGGATAAACATAAAGCTTCAGTCCGCCCTTAAACATGCGACCAAGCGCTTCCAGAATTCCACCTTCAAGATTCAGGTAGTATTTTTCGTCAAATATCTCCATCAAACTCGGTACCCCCATCACGAGACCGATCATACGGTTCGTGTAGCGCGAGAGGTAACCCGCCAGCCGGTAGTACTCGCCAAATTTGGAGATCAAAACTGTTCGTCCAAGCGCGCCGAGAATGTCAACGCGGGCGAGAAAATCGGCGTGATTGAGCTGGCCCTCCGCGAGCAGATTTTCAAGCGTCATCTCCATGAGCACGACCAAGTCTTGCTCCGAGCAACCTGACTGCGTGAGAAAGACGCGGCGCGCCCCATCCAGCATGTCATTGGTCGCGTAAGTGACGGGCCGAAAGCTACCTCGTTCAACCAGGATCGCCTTTTTGTGAAAAACTTCCGTTGGCTGCACAGTCTCGCCATCCGCCGTGAACATCACCGCGTTGGTCAAACCCTGGCTGACCAGCTGCAGGCTCATGAGACGATTGTCGATGTTGCAGAAGGCCGGACCCCCAAACTTGATCATGTCCACCTCAATCCTGCCCGGCGCAAGGTTTTCCTGGAGCGATGAGATTAATTTTTCCGGCTCGCGATAGTAAAACGCGCCGTAGAGCAAATTCACACCGGTGACCCCGAGCGCTTCCTGTTGATCGACATTCGCCTCGTCGAGCATACGCACGTGAATGATGATCTGGCTCGGGTCGCTACGCTTCTCCGCCTGAAAGCGGACGCCGAGCCAGCCGTGAGATTCATTGTGCTGCTTGAAACTGCGCGCTGCGACCGTGTCGGCAAAAACAAAAAACGTGCGCTCGCTTCCGAGCTTCTCGTTTAAGCGCTCCAGCAAAAGATCGTACTCGCGATCGAGCATGGTTTGGAGCCGAACGCGACTCACATATCGATCCGTCGGTCCGTAAATTGCGTCGCTAAAGGTCATATCGTAAGCCGACATCGTCTTGGCGATCGTGCCGGCCGCGCCGCCCACGCGGAAGAACCGGCGCGCCACTTCCTGGCCGGCACCGATCTCGACAAACGTCCCGTACTTCTTCGCGTCCAGATTAATCTGGAGCGCCTTCTTGTCGGTCCCAATGTCCATCTCGGCGTTCATATGCCGTTCAAGATGTAAGCATTTACTTTCTTCTCAACCGGGCAATTCGCTGCTCAATTTCATCGCCCGTTGGTTGGACGTTGAATGTTGCGCATTCGACGTTGAACGTTGAACGTTCAATGTTAAACGCTCGGAGGGCGTCTCTTTCGGAAGCCAATCGCGATTACAATCGCACTGCTTCCGCGCTCTTCGCCGGAACCCAGCCGCGCAAACTATTTGGCAGAGCCGCGTAAATCCAATCGCCTCGATTACTCAGAACGCGAATTTCGCTGCCGGGCGGCAACACCAGAACGCTGTTCGCATTATCCGCGGTCGCGACGCGAGCTTGCACATTCATCCCTGTCACAATCGCCAGGGCGCGACCGTGGCTGCCGTTGTCGAGTTCGTAGATGGCAAAAACTGCTCCCGCGAAAATCGACAATGAAACAATCGACAATGCGATTACAGCGCCGGACCGCCTTCGCGCAAAGATCAATGCGACGGTGCAGAAGGTTGCGACCCAGAGGGCAATTGCGGCTGCAATCGTGAATTGATTCACGTTCGCGAATTTCAAGTAGCGCTCTGCCAAAGTCGATGTGAGTTCGAGCGCGCGAGCTTCGTCGCGGACGATCCGCAAATTCGCGTCCGCCTCCGGATGATGTCGATCCAGCGTGAGCGCACGCTCATAATTCAAGATCGCGTGACCGAAATCTCCCGTGCGGAAGTAAGCGTTGCCGAGATCATAAAACAAATTTGCGCTCCATTGTCCTGAGCGAACAAGCTGGTCGTAACCGTCGATCGCTTCCTGGAAATGGCCCTGCGCATATTCCTGGTTCGCATTGGCAAATGTCGCATCCGACTGAGCGAATGCCGATGAAATAAGAAACGCGCAAACGATCACGCTATAGAGGCTTCGCTCTGCGAAGCCGGGCAACAGCTTTCCAAAACACGCGGGCATCGGTTTCACGGGCGCAAATTCTCGATCAACTCCAGAACTTCACGGCGATTCTCCGCAGAAATCCCTCCAGCGCCGTTGTGCGCTCCGCTGTAACTCAGCTCGTCGCTGCGCTCAAACAAGCGCCGTAACCGTTCTCGTGAATCCTCGTCCAGTTGGAATGCGGCCGCCGCAGTCTCGGCATCCACTGTGTTTGGATCGACGTTGCGCGCCAGCGCTGTTTTGACGCGGACGGCACGGGATGCTTGCGAGAAATATTCCTGCGGCGAAGAATCGTCGCGGCGCAATTTCCGCATCAATTCGGCCGCTTCATGCTGCAACGCGGCGACGCGTTGCGCCTCGCGGTTCTCGCGGCGTGCTTGGGTCGATTTCCAGGAGACTAAGCCGAGGAGCGCAAGCAGAGGAATGAACTGTGCGGTCCAGAAAAGCGGCTGCGCATAGAGAGGCGTGAACGATTGCGCCACTTTCGGCCGCTCAGTGAGTTGATACAAAATGTCCTGCGGCTTGGGCGACGGCTTCGCGCTTGCGGCGGCTGTCGCCGGGGTAGCCGCCCCCGGCTGCGATGCAACCACCGCCGGCGCGGCGCCACCCTCGACACTGATCGGCATCGCATCGCTGCGCAGTGTCACGTACTTTTCCTTTACCGGATCGAAATACGAAAAGCCCAAAGGCGGGAGAGCCTGCTTCTTTTCATTCGGTGAAATTACAGTCTCAAAAGTTTTTGCACCGCTGATGCCGACCTCGTCGTCCTGCTTGAACTTGGAAGAGGAAGGATATTTATGCCAGCCCTGGTCGTCTTCGAGTGCCGGCGCATTCACGCGATCGAAATTGCCGCGACCGGAAACTGTGGATGTTACTGTAATCGGATCGCCCACTTGCACACGTTTCGGTTTCGCCTCCGTGGTCATCACGAAATTTCCGACCGCGCCAGAGAAGTTTGGCGGGGCATTCGGTGGTAACGGTTTCACGTCGAAGGTGGCCGGTTCGCTTTCCATCTCCACCTCCCGGCGCTCGGCCAATCGACCGAATGGATCCGCAAAGAACGGATCAGAGAAGGGGTCGTCCAAATTGAATAGATCGAAGGGCCGGCCCCGCGAGCGCTGCGTGGTTTGCCTTCGCGGAACCGAGACGCGCGCTTTCGCTCTAACCGGACCGATTTCAAATCTTCCCGCGCGCGTCGCGGCGATCGCAGTTTTGAACGTGATCACGTCGTAAGTTTTGCCGTTAATCGTCTCCAGGTTCTGTTGGGCTTGCTGAAGCTTTTGCGTGGTAAATCCCTGCCCGGCTATCTCGGGGCCGTCAGCCAGCTCCGGATGAGCACGCGGGTCGAATCCGAGCCGGATTTCGGCCGGGACCATTTCACCGACAAAAGCAACCTTCTTTGGCACGACTAATTCGGCGAATACAAGCTGGTTCGCGCTTTCCGGTTGCGCCTCTCCTCGATTGGAGCGGGAGGAAGACGAACGGCCAGGTGAATCGGCGACGTTTAACGTCAATTCCGGTGTATGCACTGCATTGCTGCCGAGGCGAATCGTTTGTGGCGGAATTTTGAACGTGCCTGCCTTGATTGGCAGGATCGTATAGTCGTAGATCACGCTTGAAGTGACGTTGAAATTATTCATTTCGAAATGCTGCGATGTGCCCGTTCGATAAATCTGGAGACCATCCACCGCGATTGTTTCGGGCGCGTCAGCGCTGCGAGCTCCCGTCACTCTAATTTGCAACTGCACCGTCTCGCCGACTGCCGCTTCGGAGTTGCTCAGCACCGCCGTCGCGCTCGGTGAATCGGCGAACGCACACACAACGACAAAAAATCCCAGCGTGCCAACCAAGAGGGCACGCCAAGCCGTCCGTCTCCGACGGGTTCCGTTCATGCAAACTTTTGCTTTCAAGATCGACATCTGAAATCAACCATCAACCTTCTCCGTTCCTACCAGTCGTTATAGACATGGCGCGTGGCCCTGCGTTCATCAAGTCGGACGCGCGCCTCTTCATCTTTCATCGATTGGACGAGCGCCTCAGCCTGGCGTTCGCTCATTTGACCTTCCTTCTCCGGTTCGGCCTCGGCGACCTGGGCGGTTTTCTCCGGAGGTTTTTGTGATTTGTCTTCGTTTGCCCCTTTTACGGCGCCGGCGAGTTTTTTCTGCGGCGACCCCGACGGAGTGACGGAAGGGGTGGGATTTTCGCCTGTTTCTTCGCCGTTTCCTGGCGAGGGCGAAGGCGTTTCATTGTCACCTGTGCCCGGAGTTGGCGATGGCTGTTCGCCTTCATTTCCTGGCTGCGGCTGATTCTGTTTTTTCTCGTCGGGAGAAGGAGATGAGGAAGGTTGTTTTTGCCGTTGGCCAGGAGATGGAGACGGACTTTCTTCAGGCTTTGGCCGATCGTTTTGTTGCTTCGATTGCTGAGGTTGGTTCTTCGCTTGAGATTTATCGTTCTTGCTTTGTTGATCTTGACTGCTGCTCGATTGATTTTGTGATTGCCGATCTTGGGATTGCTGTTGCTGATCCTTTTGTTGTTGCTGATTCTGGCTCTGATTCTGTTGTTGCTGTTGATCTTTCTGTGATTGTTGCTGGTTTTGCTGGGACTGACTACCTCCGTTCTGCTCCTGATTGGAATCGTTCTTTTTCTTATCCTTTTGTTGCTGCGGCGGTGGCGGATGTTTTTCCTTTGGATGTTTCTTAAGCCTTTCGATCTTCTTTTTTACCGCCTCCAGATTGGCTTTGGCCGCTTTATTAGCAGGATCAAGTTTGAGAGTATCTTCATAGTGCGTTTGGGCGTTCTCCAAATCGGACAGCGCGTCCTCGTCGCTCTTGTCCATGTCGGCCCGCTCTTCCAATGTCCGTCCCATATTGAAATGACTGTTTTCTTGGAGGCCCCTGTCTGTTGAAAGAAGTGCGTCGCTGAAAGCTTGCACCGCCTTGTCGTAGTCGCGCAGTTTGTAAGCGGCAGTTCCAGCATCGAACTGCATTTTCTCTTTGTCCGATGAATCGGGATGATTCTGCAGGTCTTCCTGAAAACTGCGGTAGGCATCGGCGTAATTGCCATCGTGATAGAGTTGGAGTCCCGGCGGGGAAGCGGCAGCATTTCGAAAACACAACAGGAGCAGGGCGGCAGCTATTGGCGCGAGCTTCAGTGGCGTATGCGAAGGCACGGGCGCCCCCGCGCGCTTGCGCTCGCCAATCAAGACCGACAATGCGAGCGCGATCAGAGCCGCGCCGAGCGGCCATTCATAGCGCTCGATTGGCCGCCGGGATAAACGCACGTCGAACTCGGCGGCTTGCATTTTGGCGAGACCTTCGCTGTAAATCTGCTGCATCGTGCTCGGCCCGTTTTCCAGGTGCAGATAAATTCCCCCGCTGACTTGCGCGACTTCGCGCAAACGGTTTTCATCGAGCTTCGATTTCACCACTTGTCCCGCTGAGTCTTTCACGAAGGCCGTTTCGCCATCTTCGCCGCTGATCGGAATGAGCGAGCCTTGTGGTGTCCCCACGCCCACGGTGAAAATCCGCAAACCGGAGTCGGCCGCAGCCTTGGCGGCCTTCACGGCGTCTCCGCTCAGCTCTTCGCCATCGGTGAAAAGGATCAGCGCGCGATTTCCCATCGCGCTCTTGCCGAACGTGCGCGAGGCCAGGGCGATCGCTTCGGAAATATTCGTGCCGCCTTCGGGAACGGTTTTTGTGTCGAGATCATTGATCGACTCCACGACTGCGCTATAATCGATTGTGAGCGGCGCTTGCAAAAAGGCGCGCCCAGCGAAGGCAATCAAGCCGACGCGATCGCCCTGTAGCTCGCTAATCAGATCCTGCCCCGCGAGTTTAACCCGCTCCAACCGATTCGGCTGAACGTCGTTGGAAAGCATGCTTCGCGACGTGTCTACGGCAATGAGCAGATCCAGGCCCTTGCGCCTTACATCCTGGAACGTGTAACCCCAGCGCGGCTGCGCCAGGGCGATGAGCGCAAATGCGAGACCCAGCAATTGCAAAGCGAATCGCAACACGTGACGAAACCGGTTCACCGTTCCGGCTAACTCTGGCAGCAGGCGCGCCGAAACAAATTCACGCAGACGCTTTTCGCCGCGTTTCTCCGCGCTCAGAAACAAGACGACTAGAAGCGGAATCGCGAGCAAACCCCAAAGCCATTGCGGTGCGCTCAAGCTCATAAACGCTTCAACGATTTGTTCACGGCAATTTTTTCCAAATCGTTTGCGACAACAAAATCTGCCCAAGCAACAAACCGCAGCCACTCATGATGCAAAGGGGAAAGAGATCGCGGTACTGCTGATATTTTTTCACGCTTACGGTCGATTTTTCCATTTTGTCGATGTCGCGATAAATTTGCTCGAGCGATTTCGCGTCCGTCGCGCGAAAGAATTGTCCGCCTGCAATTTTTGCGACTTCCTTCAAACCCGCCTCGTTGAATTCTACCGGCTGTTTTTGATAAAGGATGTTGCCCAGCGCGTCCGTTAAGGGCCCTCGGGCGGTAAAGATCGGCACCGGCGCAATCCCATTAATGCCCGCTCCGATCGCGTAGAAGTGGATGTGAAGCGCCTTCACCGCTTCCGCTGCGGTATTCGGCGGAATCTTGCCCGCATTATTCTCGCCATCAGTCAACAGCACGATCGCGCGGCTCTTCGAACGTTTGTCGTTCAGCCGGTTCGCCGCCGCGGCCATGGCCGATCCGATGGCCGTGCTGTCTTCCACCAGTCCAATGTGCACCCGTTCCAGATTCTGCAAAAGCCAATCGTGATCCAAAGTCATTGGACTCACAACATAAGGCCGGCCGGCGAAAGCGATGATTCCAATGCGATCGTTCGGACGGCCTTCAATGAACTTTCGCGTGACCTCACGGATCGCATCGACTCGCGTCGCTTCCTCGCCGCCGATAGTAAAATCTTTCGTCAACATTGACCCGGAAACATCGAGCACGAGCATGATGTCGATCCCGCTTGCTTCGACTTGAGTGAGGCTGTTGCCCAACTGTGGCCGTGCCAGCGCGATGACAAAAATTGCCAAAGCTGCGAGCAGCAGCGTTCGCAGGATCTTGCCGGCGCGGGCGGCGCTCTGTTTCCCGAGCGCGCGCAACGTTGCCGTCGATGAAAACGTTAACGCGGCGGCAGCTCCGCGTTTGCCGCGCAAATAGGCGAGCAAAGGGATCGCGAGCAGCAGCAGGAGCAACCACGGATGCGCGAACATCAACGCGGAGTTCTCCGGCCACCAATCAAACAGTCGCAAGTTGCCCTCCTTTCACAAAGCGCGTTGCTTCTTCCAATAACAGCGTGCTGTCCGCCGCAGTTGCTTCGTAACGGGCGAACTTGATCAGATCGCACCGGTTCAAAAAGTCTTCGAGCAGTGATTTTTCCTCCTCCGAAAAGGGCGACGCCTTGGTTAGCCCATTGAGGAACTCGACAGAGGTTTGTCGGGTGACCGGCAGGTTGAACTGTTCCGTCACGTAGTGCCGCAGGACATCGGAAACGCGAATGCTGAACCGATAGGGTTGCATCTTCTCCACATCGCTCTGCATGCGCTCGAGCAGGTCCAGCGCGCGCTCCCGCGCCGATTTCGTTGGGACAGCGCGCTTACGCGATCGGATGATGAGCCAGACGATCAGGCCGGCGATCGTCAGCGCGGCGAACGTCCCAAGAAAAATCACCCACCGCGGAATGAGCGAATAATCAACCGGCGGGGCGATTTCGTGAAACTCCTGGGCAAGAAAGAACGACACAAACAAGATCGACATCTTCATTCACCGAATGGCAAGGCGGCGCTCGCGCTGTTTGAAGAATGAGCGCAGCGCCGGCAAATAATCCTCGCCTGTTCGCAATACGATTGCATCAATGTTGTTTCGCCGCAGCGTGCGCGAAAGTTCCGCTTTGTGTTCGTCTGCGAAATCGGTGAAGCGCGTCCGCGTCGCACGATCAGCCGTGTTGATCTCGATTTGCTCGCCGGTCTCTGCGTCTTCGAGCGTGATGATGCCGATATTCGGCAGCACTTTCTCGCGCTCATCCTGAACATGGATCGCAATAAGATCATGCCGGCGTCCGCTCACGGCCAGCGCCTGGGAAAAATCGGGTGCTTGAAAATCGGAAATAAAAAAGACGACCGCGCGGCGAGTCACGATCTTGTTCAGCGAATCGAGCGCTAATGCCGGCTCCGTCCCGCGACCTTCCGGTTTGAAAAATAAGATTTCGCGAATTAGCCGCAGCGTATGCGAGCGACCTTTCTTCGGCGGAATGAAAAGCTCAACGCGATCAGTGAAAAGAAGTAGGCCGACCTTGTCGTTGTTGCGGATGGCGCTGAAAGCGAGCAGACATGCGACTTCGGCGGCCAGCTCGCGCTTCGATTGCGAAGTGCTGCCGAAATTTCCTGACGCGCTAACATCGACAATCAACATCACCGTCAACTCGCGCTCTTCGGTAAATTTCTTTACGAATGCGGTGCCGAGGCGCGCCGTTACGTTCCAATCGATCGTCCGAATTTCGTCGCCCGGTTGGTACTCGCGCACGTCCTCAAAATTCATCCCGCGCCCCTTGAAGACACTGTGGTAATCGCCGGCGAAGGCGGTTTCCACGAGTCCGCGTGTCTTGATTTCGAGCGTGCGGATCTTTTTTAAGATCTCCGATGTATCCATGATGGTGAGACGTGAGACGTGAGAAGTGAGCGTTACTTGAAGAATTCGTCCACTATCGGCAACGCATCTGCAGAGGATTCGGTTTCGGTGACTCGTGGCGAAAGAGCTCGGTAGTCCGTGGAAGGCGCGTACTTACAAAAGTCGTCGGCGCGATCGATCATTCGGGAAAGCATTTGCCCGATAGAAGTATATTTAGAATCAAGCGCCTCGAATTGTTCTATGGATAGATAACCGGACCTTCGTGCGTCATCCAACCACGACTGGGTTTCAGTAGCTTCCCCGAGCGCTTCATCCAACTTATTGACGAACACAGCTTTGTAACGGCGGCGGCCCCATGCCTCCGCAACCATTGCTTTCACTGCGCGCGAGCTACGCCGAACTTGATCGGTTAGAGAATAACGTTCTTCTACCGGAAATTGGTGGCTCAACAGGAATATCATCTGAGCTGCTTCCTCACCTCGTTGATAGACTTTCAAGTCTCGAAATGTCCTGGCGATCGCCATAACGACTTCTCACTTCTCACTTCTCACTAATCACGTCTCACAGCTGATCAAGGCACCGGTAGCCCCGCAAAAATCCTTTCGATGATGGTTTCGCTCGTGACCGCTTCCGCCTCGGCTTCGTAGCTGACGATGATGCGGTGGCGCAACACGTCCGGGCCGATGCTTTTGACGTCCTGCGGCGTGACGTAGCCGCGGCCATTCAGAAAGGCGTGGGCACGTGCGCCGAGGGCGAGGTAAATTGTTGCGCGCGGCGAAGCGCCGTAACGCACGAGTCCCTCGAGTCTCAAATTATAAGACGCGGGCTCGCGTGTCGCCCAGACCACATCGACAATGTAATCTTTCACTCGGTCATCGATATAGATGCTGTTGACGACATCGCGCGCAGCGATGATTTGCTGAGGGTCGATCACCGGATTCACTCGCAAATCGGGCGCGGAAGTGGCCATCAAATCGAGAATGCGTCGTTCCTCAGATTTCTGCGGATAGCCGACGTTTAACTTCAACATGAAGCGATCGAGCTGCGCTTCCGGCAATTGGTAGGTTCCCTCCTGCTCCAGCGGGTTTTGTGTCGCGAGCACCAGGAACGGATCGGAGAGCGGATAAGTCTGTTCGCCGATGGTGACTTGCCGTTCCTGCATCGCTTCCAGTAATGCGCTCTGCACCTTGGCCGGGGCGCGATTAATTTCATCCGCGAGGATGAGATTGGAAAAAAGCGGGCCAAGCTTGGTCGTGAATTCGCCAGTGCGCGGATTATAAATGAGGGTGCCGATCAAATCCGCAGGCAAAAGGTCGGGGGTAAATTGCAGCCGTTGAAAGCCGGTCTGGATGCAGGCGGCCATCGTTTTCACGGTCAGCGTTTTGGCCAGACCAGGGACGCCTTCAAGCAGGATGTGACCGTTCGCAAGCAGGCCGAGCAAAAGCCGATCGACCAGGTATTTCTGGCCGACTACAACATGGGCCACTTGTTCGCGCAACGCCGGGATCCAGCGGCCCAGTTCCTGCACGTCGTGCGTGATCTCCTGAGTCGATTTCATACGGTGTGATGAGACAGGCGCGAGAGGCAGAATGTTCGATTCTATCTGCAGGGGCGGTCTGTGACCGGCGCGTTGAACTTGGAAAAGAATGCGACCGTCACAGACCGCCGCTACAACTTTTCGCTGCGCGGGCGCAACGTCAAGATCACCGGCAGCCCAGTGTACGCTTCCGCTTTGCGAATTTGCGATTCCAGATAACGCCGATACTGCTCGCTCAACAATCGCGGATCGTTCACAAAGAGTACGAACTCCGGCGGTTGTACTTGTCGATCTTTCATTCCACTAGCTTGAGCTGCGTAAAACAGTTTTAATCGCCGCCCCATCCTCATCGGCGGCGGGTTGGCCGCGAAGGCGGCGCGCAATAAACGATTGAGAACACCGGTGCCGATTCGCGCGGCCGCATCACGCTGAACTTCACCGATGAGTCCAAATAACTTGTCGATGTTCTCGCCGGTGAGGGCGGAGGCAATCAAGACCGGCGCGTAATCGAGAAAGAAGATTCGCTGGCGAGTTTCACCGACAAGTTCTTTGATCGACTCCCTTTCGCGATGTTTCGATCGGCCAGTTGAACGGACTGGTCCTGTAGTGAGTTTTAGTAAGTCCCATTTGTTCAAAACAACCAGCGCCGCTTTACGCGCCTTTTGAATGAGACCAGCGATCCGTTTGTCCTGCGCTGTCACTCCAACTGTAACATCGACAACCAACACGCAGAGGTCGGCTCGACGAATGCTTCGCTCCGCACGCATCACACTGAAGACTTCGACGGAACTGGACTGTTTGCCCCGGCGACGGATTCCAGCCGTGTCGATGAAGAGAAATTGTTGACCGTCGCGGGCGTAAGAAATGTCGATTGCGTCGCGGGTTGTTCCCGGCAGCTCGCTCACAATCGCGCGCTCGCTCCGCACGATCGAATTGATCAGCGAAGATTTGCCCACATTCGGGCGACCGATGATGGCGATGCTCAGCGGATTCTCGATTCTCGATTCTCGATTCTCGATCTCTGAAGCGGTTGCGGGCAAAAGAGCGCTAATTGCGTCGAGCAATTCAGAAATGCCGCGACCATGCTCGGCGCTGATTGAAACGGCATTGTCGAAACCGAGCGAGGCGAAGTCAGCCGCGAGATTTTCGTGTTTCGGGTCATCGATCTTGTTGATGACGAGGACGATCGGTCTTTGTGATTTGCGCAGTAAGCGCGCAAGTTCCTGATCGATCGGCGACAGCCCTTGCTTTGCATCGACCACGAACAGCAGAAGATCGCTTCCACCAAGCGCTTCTTCGGCTGCCCTGCGCACTTGCTCGGCCAAATCCGATTCGCCTGCGCCGAGCGCGCCAGCCGTGTCCCAGAGTGTGAATGGCCGGTCGCCGCGCAGGCAAACCGCCGAGAGCCGATCGCGCGTAATGCCCGGCTGGTCATGAACGATCGCGATCTTGCGGCCAACGAGCCGGTTGAATAACGCCGACTTGCCGACGTTGGGCCGGCCCATAATGGCGACGTTCGGCATGGTCGTTGGGCCGTTCATCGCGCGAGCGATCCAAGTTTAGTCTCGCCTTGCGTGCGCGTGGCCTTCGGCTTGCAATTGGCGCACGCCCTCCGTCACGTAAATCACTCCGGAGATCAAAGTGAAGAGGCCCGCGACGATGACGACGAAGAGCAGGGGAAGAAAACGCAATTGCAGCATCACCCAGGCGATCGCGCACATCTGGCAGACCGTCGCGACTTTGCCGGTCCAATTCGGTTTCACTCGCACCTTTCCAATGAGTACTTGAAGGACCGCGCTGCCGACGAGAATAACAACGTCGCGCGTGATGACCAGGACCGGAAACCAGGCCGGAAATCTTCCATATTCAGGATCGACTTTACTCCAACTGCTGATGCTGAGCGTGATGATTCCACTGAGGAGCAAACCTTTGTCGGCGATTGGATCGAGAATCACTCCGAGAGAACTGCGCTGGTTGTATCGCCTGGCCACATAGCCATCGAGCCCGTCACTGACGGCGGCGAGCAAGAAGATCACGATCGCGGCAACCCGCTGCCACTCGAGTGGTTCGCCGCGCTGGATGCTTTGGCCATAATAGATCGCCATTGTCACGAACGCCGGGATCATCAAAATTCGGACCACGGTGATTTTGTTGGCAGTCGTCATGGCGCGATGTTGAAACTGGAAGGTCTGCGTGAAAAAGTTGCAAGGCAATTTGGGTGAGCAACGGCGAGGCACATGTTACCGCCACGGCGTCTGACCCAGACGCTCTACAAGTGGCGTCATAATATGGCCAGGCGTTTCCGTGAAACGCCGCGTCTTTGTAAAAACGAAGCAGGATCGGGGTGATTTCCTTTGAAGGCACAGGACGAACGGCAAGAGGGTAATTCGCGTCGTTGAACGATAGTTGAATTAGCCAATCGGATAGGTTCACGGACCCGGAGGCCAGCATCGATCGAGATATCGATTACGCCAGCCTTTGCCACCGCCACAAGATTGAGCGGCCATCGGCATTTAATGCACCAGGCGGATGGTCCAGAAATCGTCGGAAAGATTTTCCGTGAGCAGATAAGAATAAGGCATCGTGAAGTAACCTCTTTTGCCCCAGCTTGCGCCCCACGAATTGCGCACAGTGAAACGTTGCGCTGTGTCGTCGTAGCCCACCGCGAGAACGGCGTGGCCGCCGACGACTCCTTCTCTCGGCGCAGGCATATTCAGCACGCCTGTTTTCTCGACTTTTGCGCTCTCAAAGCTGTCGTAAACGGTGAAACCAAAAACAAATGGATAGCCGTCGGCCAGACACCCTTTCATCTGCGTGAGCGTGCGGCCCACGCGCTGGTAACTCACGGCGCGGAATTTTTTCGCGTCCGTGTAGCAGGACTTCGGCGGT
>DATMPQ010000080.1:0-7894 GCA_035567015.1 Chthoniobacterales bacterium
GAGGAAGCCCGACAACGAATGAGACTTTGTTCAACGAGCTACGGGGGCTTTCCGCCACGACGCTGAATCCGCGTCAGATCGTTTTCATTTCACCGCCGGACGTGAAAGATGCGAACAATCCCTGGTCTGGTATTGGCACGAGCGCTAGCAACGTAGGCCAATATTTTGATCCGTGGGGCAAGAACTATCTGATCCGGATTGATGGCGATTACGACAATCAAGTCGAGAACCCGTATTCAGCGAATGCCGGTAGCACGCCTAAGATGCGAAGTGGCGTGATTGCTTGGTCGTTAGGCAAAGACGGCACCGGAGGCTCTGGCGACAAGAAATCGGCCTCATCCAATGACGACGTGACTTCGTGGCAATGATTGTTCGCTGCTTGCAAATCGAAGATGAACAATCGAAAATTGAAAACCATCACGCGGGTGTAGTTCAATGGTAGAACGGTAGCTTCCCAAGCTACACACGAGGGTTCGATTCCCTTCACCCGCTCATTTACCTATTAAAACGAGCCTGTTTGATTGGCTGCAGTCATAACGAAGTGTGCGGAAATTCATAACAAGTCCACTATTTTCCACCCACGGCCACGGTTGGCCAAAAGATCACGGATTTGCATGATTCGCGCCGATTTACGAAGTTCTGCTGTCCGAATCTGTCCGAAAGACCTGTTAAATCCCTGGCCTGCCGGGTGGCGGGGACGGCCGAAAATCATCCTTCTGCTGTGCCGCAAGATATTTGTTCGCGAACGCCTCAGCCATTGATTCCACACCATCCAGAATCTGACCCTCAGCCTTCTGGTTATTCGCAAACCCTATTATCTCTTGCTTCCACAGCTGGGCGACCGCACGCCGGAAGTCTCCCCTGCGTTCCACAACTAGCCATTGGTTCAAGCCAATCCGTTGTGTGTAAGCAAGAAACCCCACCCCAAGATTATCCCCTGACCATAAGCCGTGGATGGTAAGGTCGACACTCACCAAGGCTTTCTCATCTATGTTGATGCCGTGCTTTCTCAGAATGAGTTCAAATTTGTTTCTAATGCGGTCGTCCGAAACAACCTTGTCGACTGCCTCATTTATGGACACGTTGACTCTCACCGAATCCAATTTGTAGAGAGCCTCGTCCTGGCCCTCGATCTGTCTGGCGCTTACGTAGCGATCCGTAAAATTAATGGCGGTCTTCTGGGAGTATGTGAGCTTAGCCGGAACCTCTACCTCTTTGAGAACTTTTCTGACGGCCGGCTTTCCCCATACGGCATCATAAGCGTTTCTCTCTCTCTCACTCAACCATAGCCCGCCGAAGGCAACGGCTGCGATAACGGCAATTACGCTCACACCTTTGAGAACGTTTGTTTGATTACTGTGTGGCTTGCTCATGCCCTCGGCGGGTGGGGGTGTGGCCTCGGAAACGAGCCAGGAAACTTCGGTATTTTCCTTGTTGGTGCTCACTACGATTTTTGCCGCATTATTCACGCCACTCGCGCCAGAAATGCTACGGTTGATGACGCCAATGCCATCGAGTCCACGCGGCAGTTCTAGCGCCCAACACTCAACGATCACGCTTCAACGCGGAGCAGTCGACACGGCTGCCTCCACAGACGAACGATCTTATCTTCCGCCAAAAAGCCTCCGGAACGAGCGAAAGATGCGGTTTGGGAAAGCCGCGGCTTTCTCGGGGAAACCTTGGAGCTTGTCGGCGAATTGCATTGGCTCGCCGCCATGTACTTCGCACGCGACTGTCGGAACTTTGTCGGCCGGCAAATCGATTTCATAGGCAGTTCCCGCTGCCTGACATCCAGTAGTAGCCAGGTGATTCGAGATGGAACAAACGATGGCATGCTGGATCGGCATCGTTGGCTGCAACGGTTCGGCGGGATAATGTTGCGCCGCCTTGTTCATCAGCTGGGTCCAGACTGGCAGGGCGAGGGCCGCGCCGTAGCCGTGCGGTATAATCGTGACCGGTTGATCGAAGCCGACCCACACCCCGCAGGTGAGTGTGCTGGTGTAACCCATGAACCACGCGTCCTTGTAATCGTTGGTCGTACCAGTTTTGCCAGCGGCCGGCAGTTTGAAGCCTAACGAACGCGCGCTGGCAGCAGTCCCGAGAGTGAGCACTTCCTCCATTAACTGCGAGGTCATCCAAGCCGCACTGGGATCGAGCGCCGGAGCGGAGATATGGGCGGCGCGGTAAATCGGCTGGTGCTCCGGATCGTCGATGCGCTCGATGATGTAAGCCTGCTTGCGCACGCCGGCATTCGGAAAAGCGGAATAGGCGGCGGTAAGATCCTTCAGGTTCGTTTCGAATGAGCCGATGTAAATGGCGGGGCCGCGCGGAATATTTTCGCCGAGGTTGAGTGTGGTCGCGACTCTCTGCACGGCATCGAGTCCGGCGAATTGACCGACGCGCACGCTCATGGTGTTGCGTGAATGGATCAGGCCGTAGGAGCAAGGCTGGATGCCGACGTAAGTCCCGTCGGAATTTCCCGGCGACCAATTTCCCGCGCCGTCGATTTCACCTGGTTGAATCGGGCCATCGCTAATGGCCGCGCCGGGCAGAAGCCCGTGGGTGAAGGCGAGTGTGTAAACGAAAGGCTTGAAGGCAGAACCGACCTGGCGATTTGCGGGTGAGAGGGCGCGATTGAATTTACTTTGCGAATAATCGCGGCCGCCCACGAGCGCGCGGATGCCGCCGCTGGCGTTATCGATCGCCACGACCGCGCCTTCGAGGTAGGGCATGGAGGAATCTTCGCCATTCTCAGGCGGCTGATAGGTCGCCTTGATCGGATGATGGAAATTTCGTTGACGCTCGATCTTCGTGAGCTGGGTCTCAAGCGCCTGCTGAGCGGCGTTCTGCGCGGCCGGGTCGACCGTGGTGTAAATAAAGAGGCCGCCGTTATCGATCTGGTCCTGGGTGAGGAGCAGGTTTAGATCGCGCTGCACCGCGTCCATCGCGTAATTCTCCTGGATGAGTGCCAGGCGCTTGGGACGCGAAGTGACTCTCGCGATTTTTGCTTGGTCGGCTTGCCCCGGGGAGATTTTTTTCAATTCGACCATGCGATCCAGGACGGTGTTGCGTTGAACCGCGGCGCCCTCGGGATTTTTCAGCGGCGAAAATCGATTGGGACTGCGAATCAAGCCTGCGAGCAACGCGGCTTCGGGCAGATTCAGCTGTGACGCGCTTTTGCCGAAATAAGCTTGCGAAGCTGTTTCAACGCCGTAGCAGCCGGAGCCAAAATAGATCCGGTTAACGTAGAGCTCGAGAATCTGCTGCTTGGTGAAGTCGCGCTCGATGCGCAGAGCGACCATTGCTTCCAATAATTTGCGGCTGATGGTGCGGCCTCCGAGCGGGAGACTGTTGCGGGCGAGCTGCTGGGTAATGCTGCTGGCGCCTTCCTTGGCCGAACCGCTCAGAATATCGCGAACAAGCGCACGCAGAATTCCGCGCCAGTCAATTCCACCGTGTTGATAAAAGCGCGTGTCTTCCCGGGCCAGCACGGCATTGATAAAAAGGGGCGAAACTTGATCCAGCGAAACCTTCAGCCGGTTCGCGCCGGCGAGACGACTGTAAATTTTTCCATCGACATCAAAGACCGTGTTGCGCTCGGGCATTTCACCGACCTTCTTCATATCGAAGGTTCCGGCCCAGGCTCCGTAGAAAAAGAGAACTCCCAGACCGCTGGCCACGACCAGAGCGAGAAGCGTGAGCTTCCACCCGAAACGGAAAAGCTTGCCGTGTTTCTTCCTTCCAGATCGAGCGCGAGCGAACAGCTTCATCGTTAAAACGTTAAACCGTTAAATCGGCCAAACGCTGTAACGATTCAAACGATTTAACGATTCAACGCCTTAACGCTTCAGAAGTTGAGCTTCACTTCGCTCTCGTGCTCTTCGGTCGCGCACGGCGCATTTGTCGGAACGTCCGTCGCCGCTTCGCTCGGCTGCACCATCTTATTGTCGATCAGATATTGCTCCACTTCCTCGCCGCTCACGTCCGCCAGCATTTTTCCGTTGATCTCGACGCAGGGAGAAAGCGGCTGCCCGCTCTTCGTTTCCATCTCCCAACGAAACGCTGGGTTTTGGATAATGTCCTTTTCCGTGTAAGCAAGACCGTATTTAGCCAACACGGCGCGCACGCCGGCGCTCCATCCACAATAGGTTTTCAGATAAGCGGTAACTTGAGGCGTATTCATTGCCGGAAAGGTAGCACGAAAATCGGAGAATCGCACGAAAGGGCGCGATTAGATTTTTTGGAGCAAGGCGAGTTCGGCAAAAGCTGTTCAACCCGGACGTTTGAAATGGGTCGCGAACCTGCGGAACCTCGACACCACTGCGTTTTTGCGCCAGCCGCGTTGATCGCTTGATGCAGCTGCAGCCCGGCCATCCACGATCTTTGCCAGCATTTCATCCGTCGGGAGCACCCAATCCATCGGAATGGAATGACAACCCTGGCTCGGACAGATCACGCGCAACGGCCCGGTTCCGCGCGTGCCGCCTATGATGTGAATTTCCCATCCCGTGATAATGCTACTGCAAACGAGGCAATAACGTTTCTCGTCCAGCGACCTCCACTGACGGAATCGATCGAGCCGCTGCAACGTCTCCAGCTTCTCCTGCTCGGAGAGCTTGAGCGGAGGCAGCAGGGCCATCGCCAAGGTATATCGGGTCGAGAAGTTACGACGCAAGACATTTCGGTAATGTCAGTTTCAAAACTAACAAGGGCACACATCCGATCGGGCTGGGCTTTGCGTTTAAAAGGTGAATGAGAACAACCGATGGCAGACCATCCAACGGAGGCCAGGCTGTGGATCGAACGCTGGCCGCGATGGAAGAAATGGAACGTTATTGCGCCGAGCATCCGCGGAGTCCGGTCGCACTGCGCCGTCCTCGATTGTCGGTTCGCGGACGCACCTTCATCGCTTTGCTGGGCGCAACAATCGAAGACGGCATAGCTGGCTTCGGCGACAATGTGGGAGCCGCGTTACGGGCATTCGACGCGCAATATCAGCGCATGCTCAGTCCGTCTGCTGATCGTCCCTGATGCCGTCGATACCTGGAATTGCCTTGTAAACGAGAAATCAGAAGCGCGTCGCAAGCATTCCATTCGATCATTAAGGAAAGGAGAATTACTAACATGGCCAAAGTCGTCAAAGTCATCGAACTGCTATCGGAATCGCCAAAGAGCTGGGAAGACGCTGCCCAGACCGCGGTAAAGGAAGCCTCGAAAACCCTGCGCAATATCCGCTCGATTTACATCAAGGAATTCACCGCCGCGGTGGACAACGGCAAAGTCACGAGTTATCGGATCAACTCGAAAGTCACTTTCGACCTCGAGACTGAGCGAGGTAAGTCGCGGCGGTAAGCGCGTCGAAATAGTTTCCGGCCTGTTATGGCAGAAAGCCATCCTGGCTGTTGCATCACCCCAAAGTAAGCAGGCGAGACGCCTGCATGCCATGACAGCCGGGACGGCTGTCTTCCGACAGTTGTCACTTCTTTGGTTTAAGCAGCGGAAAAAGAATCACATCCCGAATGGATTCTGCGCCGGTCAGTAACATGGCCAATCGGTCGATGCCGAGGCCGAAGCCACCGGCCGGCGGCATGCCGTGCTCGAGCGCGAGCAAAAATTCCTCGTCAATCTTTTGTGTTTCTTCGCCCGCTTGTTCTTGCAGGCGCTGACGCTGCGCGAGTGGGTCGTTCAACTCAGTGTAACCGGGCGCGATCTCCACACCGTTAATGATCAACTCGAAAACATCGACAAGTGAGCTGTCTTCGCGATTTTGTTTCGCCAGCGGCACGAGTTCTTTGGGACAATGCGTGACGAAGAGCGGATCGATCGTCTCTTCTTCGATTAACTTCTCGAAGACATGTTGTGTAACTTCGAAATCAGCGAGCTGCGGTGAAATCTCGACTCCAAGCTTACCCGTGGCCCGCTCCCGTCGCTGTGCACTCGTCAGCTCGAACCAATCTTCCCCCGCAACTTCCCGCACCAAATCGTGGTAGCGCGCTCGTCGCCATGGCCTTTTCAGGTCAATCGTGCGCGTGATTTTGCCATCGGCATCTAGATGCTCGATTTGCAGCGAGCCGCAGATGACTTGTCCAAGGTGACAAATCAATTCCTCGACCAGATTGGCCATTTTTTCGAAATCGGCATACGCCCAATAGGCCTCGAGCATGGTGAACTCGGGGTTGTGCTTTCGCGAGACGCCTTCATTGCGGAAGTTCCGGTTGATCTCGAAAACTTTGTTAAACCCGCCGATAAGCAAACGCTTCAAGTAAAGTTCGGGCGCGATACGCAGATAAAGATCAAGACCGAGCGCTTTGTGGCAGGTGCTAAATGGTTCGGCCGCGGCACCACCGGCAATCGTTTGCAGAATCGGCGTCTCCACTTCCAGAAAAGCGCGCTCTTCGAAAAAGCGCCGGGTCTCGCGAACAATTGCGATGCGTTTTTCAAAGGTTTCCCGCGAACGTTCGTTCGTGAGCAGATCGAGATAACGCTGCCGGTAGCGCGCCTCGATGTCCTGCAAGCCGTGCCATTTTTCCGGAAGCGGCCGCAGAGCTTTCGCCAGCACTTGGAATTGCTTAACTTTCAGTGTCGGCTCGCCGGTCTTGGTGAGGAAACACGTTCCTTCGACGCCGATGAAATCGCCGAGGTCGAGCAACCGAAAGAGATCGATCAGTTCGGCGCCAACTTCCTTCGGGTGAATGTAAATTTGAATGCGCCCGGTCGCATCGCGAAGATCGAGAAAGTGGCTCTTGCCCATGTCGCGATGCGCGGTGATCCGGCCGGCGGCATGAAATGTGTCGCCCTCTTTGAATTTCGACCTAATCTCCCCAATGTCGCCGCTGGTCTCGAAAGCTACGCCAAACGGTTCGACGCCCCGCGCGCGAAGCTTATCCAGTTTTTCGCGCCGGAGCGCGACCAGCTCATTCTCTTCCTCCATCTTCGGCGAGCGAATGTAATTCGGCGGGGCGAAATGAACAGCCTGAATGCTGTAGTCCCTTGCCGCGGCGAGCCCAACGCGCACGCGCACAATCTCACACGCCTTGCCCCGCCCCGCCTCCTGCATGCCAAAGCGCTACGGCGGCAGCGCGAGGGCGACGGCGAAAGCGCCAATATTGGTTTGCAAAGAAAAGATCGATAATGAGATACTCTGTCGGGCGGGGTACGTGGAATTTTCCCTGTCACCTGCCCATTCCAATGTCTGTCGATTTGCCAGAAACAACTTCAAAAATGGGCGGACCGCTCGTTCGGCAGTTCTCGGTTTTTCTGCCGAACAAAGTCGGCGCGATGCTCGAAATTGTGAAGCTGCTGAATGCGCATGAGACCCACGTCGTGGCCTTGAGCGTGTCTGAATCGAGTGACTCAGCCATCGCGCGAATCGTGGTGAGCGATCCGGAGCGCGTCGAGCGATTGTTTCGCGAACACGATGTCCCGTTTGGCGTTTGCGAAGTGGTTGTGGTGGAGATGCGCGAAGTGGCCACCCAACTCGCGAAACTTCTCGCCGCGCTCCTGATGGCGGAGGTGAATGTGCACTTTACTTACCCGTTGCTAACGCGGCCGCATGGGCTCGCTGCGCTCGCACTGCATGTGGACGATACTGAGTGCGCTTCCTCGGTCCTGATGGGCGAAGGGTTCCAGATTCTGAGCCAGAGCGACATTTCCCGGTAACTGAGGTCGATCCTTTCCGCCACTGCCAGATGCGGTTGACTCCGAAAGCTTTCTCGAGTTGACAGTTTTGCGAAAGCGCATTTACAGAGGTAGCGTTGGCATTCCATGCGAGTTCTTACGCTGTCGTCTTCACCGCTATCGGATAAAAGTTTCAGGATCGGGCTTGGCGTCGTCGTAATTTTCGCGGCCGCGGAAATTTTGAGCGCCGCATATTACTGCATTAGCCGAATTCCCA
>DATMPQ010000081.1:0-12181 GCA_035567015.1 Chthoniobacterales bacterium
CTTTTTGCGGATGATGCAATCCACTTTGATGACGCTCTCTTGATGAATGAGGTTGAAAATCGATTCATGAGCTACCGACTCGCGAATATTTTCCTCGCTTACGTAATAGTCAGGACGAAATAAAGCAGCCACGCGGCCGACTTCCTCCGGCGCAATCGCGACCACGACGTCGATATCGCGGGTCATGCGCGGTTGCGCGTAATAATTCATCGCCATGGAACCGGTGAGCATATACGGGATTCCCGCCTGCTCGAACCTGCAGGAAACGTCGCGCACGATGTCGATCTCGTTCATGGTTAACCGACAGTTTCAGACTCTCAACAATCAACTCCCTGGCACGCCGTAGTCCCGCGACTGCGGGACGAAGGAGGAACTCTCAACCATCAACTGCTCTAGTATCACTTCTTAGCGGCACGCTTGCCAAGAAACTTGGCGATATCGAAGTCCACAAAGTCGGCATGATGGAAAATGATCGATTCAATCGAGCGCTCCATCTTGTCGCCCTCATGACTGTGTGTCGCAATGATGTGCATGACTTCGCCGGGAATCCCGTGCCTGTAGGCCAATGCGACGCCACTGAATGGATGCCGCACTTGTTGTCCGAATTTTCCCTGAATCACGTTGCCCGACGCGTCCTTGTCGTACTCGAGCGGTTTTCCCACATCGGCGAGGAGCGCACCCGCGATGAGATAATCGCGTTGGATGGGAATGCTGCAGCGGAACGCGCGCTTCACGACATCGGCGATCGCGATGCATTGGAGGGCGCAGGAGTTAAGATGTTCGACGAACTTCATGTCGATGTCGCCGGCCAACAACGTGAACTTGACCGCGCGAAGTTCGGCAAAGGTCCAGCCTTTCCCGCCGCAACCGGTGGTGATCGCTTCGTTCCACACCGCCGCTACTTTTTCGCGCAATGACTTCTGCTTGATCTTCATCAAGCTGGGAAAAAGCTTCGCGATTTCTTTCACGCCGTAATTGGTTGGCTTGGTTATTGTCATGGTGGTGACATCGATTCTAATTCATGATTAACCACTAATGAACACGAATGGACACGAATAGCGGAAAGTTGTTGGCGAAAGAAGAGGTTTTTCAAATTGTCGGCTGTGCCATCGAGGTTCTTAACGCGCTTGGTCACGGCTTGGTTGAGAAGCCCTATGAAAACGCATTGGCGGTCGAGTTTGGTCTGCGAAACATTTCCTTCCAGCAACAACCTGCGTTCGATGTCCTCTACAAAGGACACAAGGTCGGTCTTTTCATTACCGACTTGATAGCATCTGATGCTGTGATCGTGGATACCAAGGTGATCGACCGAATCACTGATCACGAACGTGGATTGATGTTGAATTATCTGCGGATCGCGAACCTGCGTGTTGGAGTTATCCTTAATTTTAAGCACGCCAAATTGGAGTGGGAGCGAATTGTTTTATAAATTCGTGTTTATTGGTGTTCATTCGTGGTTGTTCCAACAGATCGAGCTGCGGGCCCGTCATAGCCGTGATTGACTGGATCAATTCGGCGCATCGGTTTCTCGCGGGTTTGCTCTTCGATAACATGCGCCACCAGCCCGGGCGTTCGCGCGATCATGAAAATGCCGTTGAACGCCGCGGGATTCATTTCTAAATCGGCGAGGATGGCGCCGATGGCGCCGTCCACATTTATAGGAAGCGATTTCTTCGCGTCGGCGAACGATTTTTCAACAGCCCGCGCCGCTTTCATGTGCGCCCCGTCCACGCCGGCTTCGCGCGCCAGCTCGAACAGCCGCGCGGTGCGTGGATCCTTGGTGTGATAGCGATGACCAAATCCCGGCATGCGCTCGCCTGCTTCTTTCATCGCCGCGAGCGTGCGCGAGGCAGCTTCATCCATTGAAATGGACTCACTCGTGGCGCGATCGGCGATCGCTTTCAGCTGTCGGGCGCAATCTTCGATGGCACCGCCGTGATGACGATTGATCGACATGATGCCGGCAGCGACTGACGCGCTCAACGACGCGCCGGTAGATGCAACGGTTCGCGCGGCTAACGCGCTGGGAGGCGTGGCGCCATGATCGATCGACGCCACCAATATCGCATCCATCAAACGGGCGACAGGCGGCGACGGCAACTCACCGGTCAAAATTAAATGCACCGCCGCGCCAAAGGATACGCGCCCCATGAGTTCAGCGATGTCGTATCCGCGTACCGCGACTCGGTTCGGCTCAACGCGTGTTACAGCGGTATTCCACACAGCGTTTTTATCCGTTTCACTCATGAGACTCTGTCCTTTCATTCGCCTGAGAATTTCTACTACCGCAGCCGGCAGTTCACCAAAGGCATCGACCACGGTGGCGCCCGACTTACGCAACGCCTTCACTTTTCCGGCGTGCGTGCCTCGCCCGCCTTCAATAATCGCGCCCGCGTGACTGAAGCGCGTGCCTTCGCGCGCCGCTTTCCCGCCGACGTACGCAATCACCGGCTTTGTGATTTTTCGATCCCGAATCAGTTGCGCCAATTCCTCTTCCTGTGACGAACCAATTTCACCAAAGATGACGATGGCTTCGGTGAGTGGATCGGCTTCAAACATCAGCGCTGCATCGGGAATGCGAATCCCAAGGACCGCATCGCCACCAATGTGCGCGATGGTCGAGATGCGCACCCCTGCCTGTCCCAAATAGTAGCCCGTGCTTGACGCCATGCCGCCGGAGCGACTGATCACTCCAACACCGGTCGGGATGCCGGGCTTGAACCACTGCCTCGCACTTTCGGCGCGACCACCGATCATACCGACCACGCCCTTGCCCGGACTCAACACTCCAAGCGTGTTTGGTCCAAGAAAAATCGCGCTATTCGCTTTGGCCGCCGCCGCGATCTCCATGGCGTCCCACACCGGTACGCGATCGGGCACCAGCACTGCGAGTTTGATGCCCGCGCCAATCGCGGAAATCGCCGCGTCCTTCACGCCGGCCGCGGGCACAAAAAGCACGGAGATGTCGATGTCGCCCATCTCTTTCACCGCTTCCTGCGGCGTGTTGAACACCGGTACGCCAAGTACGGTCTGGCCACCCTTGCCCGGCGTCACACCTGCGACCACATTGGTTCCGTACTCGCGCATCAAGCGAGTGCGCGCCTGGCCTTCACGGCCAGTGATTCCTTGCACCAAAACACGCTTCGTTTCGTCGATCAAAATCGCCATTTAGCGCGTCCCTCCAATCAGGTCGTCCAGTCCAGGAACCTCCAGCTCGAGGTAAAAACCTTCAATACCATTCAGTCTTGACTCTACCGAACAGGCAAGCAGCTCCGAATCTTTAGTAGCGAATTCGTCGGCGGCCACCGTAACGAACGGCGCATTCCCACGATCCACAATCAACCCACCGGATTGCGTTTCTACGAATCCGCGAATCTCTGGCCAGCGCGCTGTATCGATCCAAACGCGGCCGCCTTTGACTGGGAAAGCCTTCGCTGACGAGCTGCGAACGAAATCCGGCATGCGTTGCACCCGCGGTTTCCACTTCGTCCCTCCAGCGTTGGCGACGAGCTCGGCAAAGCGCGCCGCAATCGTGGCCGGCGTATCGGTTTTTCGATAGCCCTCGATCGGCGCGCGGAGCAGCCCGGACATCCGCCGCAAAATATCCACGGCGCGATCTTCAGTGTTGCCACCCAAACGAATCACCGCGGGAATATCCAGATCGAGTTCCCAGAACGCTTTGGCCAATCCATAAGCGGACCAATATTGTTCCTGGCTCGCGACGCCGGAACCCGAACCGAAATATCCGACGAGGCCGGGCTGGGCCAAAATAATCCGGGCGGCGCGATACACCTTGGAGGCAGATGGATTGCCGCTGGTGTCGGTGAAATTGGCGATAGTGAATCCTGCGTTCACTATGGCGTCCATCGACATCATCGATCCGCCGCCGCCAGCGCCGTGAAAACCAACCAGACCTTTGGAATCTTTAGCGGCCGCTGTGGCTAACTGCGCGAAATAAAATGTGCCGCGATGATCACTTTGTTCAACCGCGTATGCAACGCGCTCGAGCGCAGTTGGCGGATGATCGAACTCGCGCGCAATCTCAATTTTCAATTCGGGATGCCGCGCCACGGCGTAATCATCAATCGTGATGCGGCAATCCGCGGCGACGAACTGGCCATCTTTGGTCAGCACTAGCGGATTGATTTCAAGCGACCGGGCTTCAACGCTGCGCGCGGCGGCAAATAATTTTTGAATCGACTCGGCGAGTTGCGGCGCGTGCGCCGGCGAAAGTCCGCACGAAGCGACAGCTTCGCCAACGGCCGAATCCAGTGGTCCGTGCTTCACATCGCAAGCGATGCGCCGCGTCGAGGCGGCGCGCTCTTCGATTCCGGTGCCGCCACCGGCTGCGAAAATAATCACCGGGGCGCGGGCGGCGTCATCAATAGCGAACGAAAGAAAAAACTCCCGTTCGATGGCGATTTTCTCTTCTACTAACACGGCTTCGACCGGAAACTGTCCAACTTTCATCGCCAACATGCGCGCCGTGTGAGCGCGAACATCATCCGGGTCTTTGGCGAAGGCCACCCCGCCAATGCTGGCGCGCCCAGTTGCCCAAGCTTGAATCTTGATGACCACTTCGTCGCGTTTCTCGCCGGCGAGTTCGTTGGCCGCCGCGACAGCCTGATCAGCGGTTGAGGCGGCGAGGCCACGCGGAATATTGAATCCATTCGCAGCCAGAATGGCTTTGCCTTGATATTCGTGAAGTCGTGCCATGGCTCGGTGCTATTTCGAATGAAGACACCTAACGTTCAACGCTCAACGTCCAACATCCAACTCAGAAGTTTTTGAATTGAGCGTTCAACATTTGCTTGGTTATTCGCGATAACACTTCTGCAATGAATCCTCGGATCAACAAAGTAAAAGATTCTTGGACGGTGCAGTCGTAAATTGAGAAGACCTGGGTCACATGATCTCAAGCATTTCCGCTTTGCTCTCGACAGGCACAGCAACGAATTGAATTATTTGAGTTCACATAAGATAGCGAGATGCCCGCTGAAGTTAAAAAGGAGATCCAACTCGAGATCGCCCATGTCTTGTTCATCGATATCGTTGGTTATTCGAAGCTTTCGATTAACGACCAGCACGCGGCGGTTGAGGAACTAAACCAGGTCGTTCGCGCGTCTGAGCAATTTCAGAAGGCTGAGGCCGCTAGTCGCTTGTTAAAAATCGCGACCGGCGATGGCATGGCGCTGGTCTTTTACACCAGTCCGGAAGCGCCAGCACAATGCGCAATCGAAATCAGCGGTGCGCTCAAGGAGCATCCACGGCTACAACTTCGGATGGGCGTGCACAGCGGTCCAGTAAGCGGCGTGATAGATGTGAATGGACACGCCAATCTCGCCGGTGCTGGCCTCAACATGGCGCAGCGGGTGATGGATTGCGGCGACACCGGGCACATTCTCCTTTCCAAACGCGTGGCCGAAGATTTAGGAGAATACGAACATTGGCGACCACTCCTGCACGACCTTGGTGGCTGCGAAGTAAAACACGGAGCGCGCGTATCCATCGTGAATCTTCACGCGGACCAAGTGGGCAATCCGGACCTGCCAAAAAAGTTCCAAGCCCTGAAAAAGCGCAGCGCTCGTCTGCGCTGGACGGCGATGGCGGCAGCATTACTCGCTCTCGCGATAATCGTCGCCGGTATCGCAATGTTCTCTCGTAATCGCCTGCGATCGACGCTGACTACGCCGGAAAAAAGCATTGCCGTGCTTCCGTTCGAAAACTTGAGCGAAGAGAAAGCGAACGCCTACTTTGCCGACGGCATCCAGGACGAGATCCTGACCCGCCTATCCAAGATCGCCGATCTAAAGGTCATCTCACGCACTTCGACACAACACTATAAGAGCGCGCCTGAAAACCTGCCCGAGATCGCGAGGCAACTTGGCGTTGCCCACATCCTGGAAGGAAGCGTGCAAAAGAGTGTCGACGCCGTGCGCGTGAACGTGCAGCTGATCAAAGCAGCCAATGATTCCCATCTTTGGGCCGAGACTTTTGATCGGAAGCTCAGTGACATCTTTTCTGTCGAAACCGAAGTAGCGAAAGCTATTGCCGATCAGCTGCGGGTGAAACTTACCGGTCGGGAAGAGCAAATCATCGCCGCGAAACCGACGGACAACCCCGAAGCTTATGATGCTTACCTGCGCGGGCTGGCTTATAGTCTCAAACCGCAAAATTCGCCCGCTAACTCCATTGGCGCGCAGAAGCATTTAAGAGAAGCGGTGCGCCTCGACCCGAAATTCGCCCTCAGCTGGGCGCTGCTATCCTATGTCGATGCGCTGGGCTACATCGGAGTTACCCTTCAACCCACGGAATCGCTCAGGGAAGAGGCGCGGCAATCGGCGGAGACCGCGCTCACTCTGCAGCCCAATCTCGGCGAGGGGTTGATAGCCAAAGGCTTTTACTACTACGCCTATCTGAAGGATTACCCCGCCGCGGTGCGTTACTTCGAGCAAGCACGTTTACTCCTGCCCAATAGCAGCCGGATCCCTGAATCGCTGGCCTACGTCGCGCGCAGGGGAGGCGAATGGGAGCAAAGCGAATCATTCTTTAACCAGGCCGAGCGGCTCGACCCGCGCAATGTTCACCTGCTCACCCAGCACGCGCTGTCCTACCTTCTCCTTCGTCGTTTCCCCGAAGCGCAGCGGAAGCTTGAGCAGGTTCTCAACATTACGCCGGACGACGTGGATACCCTGGCGCTGAAAGGATCGATTGCCCAGGCCGAAGGTGACTTGCCGCGCGCTTCGGCTCTGCTCGCTCCCCTTCATCCCGTCGCCGACAACACCGCCGCGCTCGAAACGCAAGTTTACCAGGCGATCCTCGAGCGCCGTCCCGATCAAATCATCGCTCGTTTAAAAGAAATATTGGCCACGCCTAATCCCGCCATGGGTTATTTCAATGGCGAGCTGCGCTTTTGGTTAGGCTGGGCGCAACAAGTCGGCGGCGATCAGGCCGCCGCACAGAAAAGCTGGGAAGAGGCGCGGAGCGAACTGGAACCTTTCCTCAAGGAACAGTCCGACAATTACAATCTCATGCAGGACCTGGCCCTGGTTGAGATGGGCCTGGGTAACAAAGCGGCAGCCTTATCCATGGCCGAACGAGCCATGGCCGCCAATCCAATCGAGAAAGACGTCGTGGATGGGCCCGATCCGATCGAGATTCTCGCCCGGGTCGCGGCGCAGACAGGAGAGCCCGATCGCGCGATTGCCGCCTTACAAAAACTGCTCTCAATCCCATATGAGGGCGCACTACCTACGGGCAACGCGCCCCTTACTCCGGCGTTACTCCAGCTCGATCCGATGTTCGATCCACTGCGAAATGATCCGCGCTTCCAAGCGCTCGCCGCCTCGCCCGCGCCGAAGGATGCGAAGTAACGATGTACACGAGTTCGTGACACGGTTTCTGTAGGGGACGCTGTTGGCGTCCCGTGTTGCTATGGGAAGCGAACCGCTTCCCCTACAGTCTGAGAAATCGCGGCGGCGTTGTCTTCGCGTCGGGTGGCCATTAGACTACGCGCATTCCCCAAGTTGCACCACATGACATCGCTCGATTACTACGCCATCGAAGAACTCCTTACCGACGACGAGCGCGCGGCGCGTGATCGGACGCGGCGTTTTGTGGAGGAAGAAGTCCGGGCCGAGATCGTGCCCTGCCATCGCGCGGCCAAATTTCCGGAACATCTCAGACCACGGATGGGTGCGTTGCGCCTTTTTGCTCCGCACCTGAAAGAGCACGGCTGTGCGGGACTGAGCTACACGGCGTACGGCCTCATTATGCAGGAGCTTGAAAGGGCCGACTCGGGGCTGCGCTCGGAGGCGTCGGTGCAGGGCGCTCTTACTATATACGCGATTCATTCCTTCGGAACGCCGGAGCAGCAGGGGCGCTGGCTGCCGGGGCTGGTGTCGGGCGAGCGCGTAGGTTGTTTCGCACTAACGGAACACGGGCACGGCTCAGACCCTGGCGGCATGGAAACCCGCGCCACGCGTGACGGCGATCATTATGTTTTGAACGGCAGCAAGTGCTGGATCGGCAACGCCTCGATTGCTGACGTGAAGGTCATTTGGGCGAAAGACGATGACGGACGGGTCGGCGGATTCGTCGTGGAGAAGGATACACCCGGATTTCGCGGACAAGATATTGAGGGGAAATTCAGCCTTCGCATGTCGCGCACGTCGGAGTGCTGGTTCGAAAACTGCCGGATACCGGCGGAGAATCGCTTGCCCAAGGCGTCGGGGTTGCGCGCGCCGCTGTCGTGTCTTTCGCAGGCGCGTGTGGGCGTGGCGTGGGGTGTGATTGGCGCAGCCATCGATTGTTACGAAACGGCGCTGGCCTACGCCAAATCGCGAGTGCAATTCGGCCGACCGATTGCCGGCTTCCAACTCGTGCAGGAAAAACTCGTCTGGATGGTGCAGGAGATCACGAAGGCACAATTGCTCGCCCTGCGCCTTACTCGCATGATGGAAGCGGGGACCGCGCGTCCCACACAGATTTCGCTGGCGAAGCGCAACAACGTTTGGATGGCGCTCGAATGCGCACGCAAGGCGCGCGACATACTGGGTGCCGTGGGCATCACAGATCGCTATTCTGTGATCCGGCATCTGATGAACCTTGAAAGCGTCTACACTTACGAAGGCACGCACAACATCCACACCTTGGTCGTCGGGCACGACATCACGGGGATGAATGCGTTTGGCGGCTGAATCGAAACGTCATCCTGAGCGGAGCAAAGGATCTCGCAAACTAGCGTAGCGTTTCGCTTCGGTGAGAGGTCCCTCGCCGTCTGCGGGGCTCGGGATGACAGCGTAGGAAGATTAGCTAAGTTATTGGAGCTATGAACGAAGTTTACATTCTCGGCGGTGGACGCACCGATTTTAAGCGCAACCTCAAAAAGGAGGGCAAAACCATCCGGCACTTGATCATTGAAGCCGGCAAGAAGGCGATCGACGACGCCAAGATCGATCCCGCGGAAATTCAGGCCGGCGCGGTTGGAAATTTCAATGCCGGTCAGTTCACGAAACAATTGCAGCTCGGCGCATTCATTCCGGAGATCGATCCGAAATTGCGCGGCATCCCGACCATGCACACCGAAGCGGCCTGCGCGTCTGGTGCCCTTTCCGTTTTGCTCGGGGCGCAATGGATCATGGGTGGCTTTTACGACGTCGTGCTCGTAGTCGGCGCGGAACAGCAAAAGACGATGTCGTCACTCGATGGCGCCGATGTGCTCGGCGCGGCGGCCGATTATCACAATGAGAGACCGGAGTATGGCGATTTCATGTTCCCCAAGTTATTCGGTCGCATCGCGCAAATTTACATCGACAAATACGGCGCCACGGAAAACGACCTGGCTCAGGTCGCGTGGAAAAATTATGCGCACGCAAAACTGAATCCGCTCGCGCAAATGCGCGACGCTGATCTCACCCTCGATTGCGCGTCCCAAGTATCGGACAAGAATCCTAGCGTGGCACCGCCGCTGAAAGTTTCCGATTGTTCGCAGATCACTGACGGCGCCGCGTCAGTCCTTCTCGTGTCCGGGAAATATCTCGAGAAGATCGGACGCGATAAAAACAAAACGGCGCGTCTGCATGGCTTTGGGCACACGACCGATTATCTGCCGCTCGACAAAAAAGATGCGCCGACGTTTTCAACCGCGCGCAAAGCCGCGCAGCAGGCATTCCACATGGCAAAGCTGACGCCACGCGATATTCAAGGCGCCGAAGTGCACGATTGTTTCTCGATCACTGAGATTGTGGCTTACGAAATTCTCGGACTGGCGGAATCGGGCAAAGGCGTCGATCTCGTCAAAAGCGGCGCGACCACCTTGCCGCAAGTTCGAAACGAGAAGATGAGCGGGAAATATCCATTTAGAATTCCGGTGAACAGCGGTGGCGGCTTGATCGCCGATGGTCATCCGGTTGGCGCCACCGGTGTTCGCCAAGTCTTCGAGGCGTATCAGCAACTCACCGAACAAGCCGGCGCGCGCCAGATCGAAAACGTTAAAAAATTTCTCACCTTCAACATGGGCGGCAGTCTAACAACTTCCGTCGCGATGATCTGGGGGCAGGATTAGGATTGTAGCCGCGGTCGCTGACCGCGGTTTTTATATTCTGCCGCTGCCGTCGGCAGCGGCTACAACCATTCTGCGATTGCGAGGAGGCAACGGCCGCTAAGGTGGCGCGACGCTAAGATTGGGATTATAGGAAACGATATGAAACGGCGATGGTTGATCGGTCTCGCGTTACTCGCGTCGATGCAAGCGATGGAGGCGCAGAGTTTTAAATTTCTAAAGAGCATTCCGATCGAAGGCGAAGCCGGCTGGGATTATTTGTCGATCGATGCAAAGGCGAGGAAACTTTACGTCACGCACGCGACGAAGATCGTGATTGTCGATCTTACGAGCGACAAGGTCGTGGGCGAGATCGCCGAGACGCCGGGCGTGCATGGCTTCGCTATTGCGTCGGACCTCGACCGCGGATTCTCCAGCAACGGAAAAGAATCGAAAGTAAGCGTGGTTGATCTCAATACCGCCAAGACGATCACGAAAGTGGAAACAGGCGAGAACCCGGATGCGATCTTGTTCGAACCGACGAATTCGGAAGTTTACGCGTTCAATGGACGCGGAAAATCGGCCACAGTCATCGACGCAAAAAACAGCAAGGTGGTCGTGACCGTTCCGTTGTCTGGAAAGCCGGAGTTCGCAGCGGCCGATACGTTGGGCCGACGAGTCTTCTGCAATATCGAAGACAAGAACGAAGTAGCTGTGATTGATATCAAAACCCACGCCGTGACTGGATCGTGGCCACTCGCACCCGGCGAGGAGCCTAGCGGCATGGCTTTCGACGCGGTACATCACCGACTCTTCGTGGGTTGCGGCAATAAGTTGATGACGATGCTGGACACCGATACCGGCAAGGTTGTGGCGAAAACGACGATTGGCGCCGGCGTAGACGCGTGCGCATTCGATGACTCGATGCAACTGGCGTTCGCTTCCTGCGGCGATGGGACGATCACGATCGTTAAGGAGGAAGCGTTGGACAAACTCGCGGTTGTGCAGACTCTCACGACCGAACGCGGCGCGCGCACCATGGCGCTCGATCCCGCCACGCATCGCATTTACACATGCACCGCGCAGATCGCGCCGGACACCGGACCAAGCCCATCACCGGGCGAACGTCGCCGGCCCAATTACGTGCCCGGCACATTTCACGTGCTCGTTTACGGAACAGAGTGATAGGCCGGCTGGTTTAGCCGCAATTCTTTATCCGCCTTTCCTGTAGCCGCTGCCGTTGGCTGCGGCTTCTTTGCCGTGACACTACAAACGCGTCTAAGTTCTTGTTCGTGCACGAGCATCTACGTCGTCTCAATCGTGTTTGGATTGAGCCCCCAATCTATTTCATCACAGCCTGCACGAGAAATCGGCGAAATGTTCTCACATATGAAACTGCCGCCAGTGTGTTGATCGACGAACGGAAACGCGCGCGCGAACATCATCGTTGGGCGATTGGTCGTTACGGCATCATGCCTGACCATGTGCATTTCTTCTGCAGGCCGGAACACGAAGCAAAAACTTTATCACGGTTCGTCGGGGCCTGGAAGACGTGGACGAGCCGAAAGATCCAAAAAGCCAGACCGCAGCCGACGGCAGCGGCTACAACTCCGCAAGCTCTTTGGCAACGCGAATTCTTCGATCACCTGTTGCGGTCCAGCGAGAGCTACAGCGAAAAAATGGAATTATGTTCGTGAGAATCCCGTACGAAGCGGATTTGTCACTTCCGCCGATGATTGGCCTTACTCAGGTGAGATCGAACGAGTCGAATTCTAAGCGACTGTCGAAGAACATGCGACACAAGGCGGTTTTCCGGCCAATCGCATTTCCGAAGTCCGTTCCATCATCCTCCTCGCAACCGCTGAAAGGTTGTAGCCGCTGCCGTCGGCTGCGGCAGAATATGAAAACCGCGGTCAACGACCGCGGTTACAATCCTACTCCCGCCCCCACAACATTGCGACGGAAGTTGTTAGACTGCCGCCCATGTTGAAGGTGAGGAATTTTTTCGCGTTCTCGATCTGGCGCGCGCCGGCTTGTTCGGTGAGTTGCTGATACGCCTCGAAGACTTGGCGAACACCGGTGGCGCCAACCGGATGACCATCGGCGATCAAGCCGCCACCGCTGTTCACCGGAATTCTA
>DATMPQ010000082.1:0-4244 GCA_035567015.1 Chthoniobacterales bacterium
ACGTCGCGATGCGGCAGATGCCAGTTGGCGCCGTCGAAATGATCGGCCAGATAGGAGCAGCTTTTGCAACCCTCCTCCCAGCCTGGACCGAACATGAAGTGATAAACGATCAATTGATTGCGTCCGTCGAAGAGATCGGCCAGCGTCTCTTTGCCGTTGGGACCGTCAAAGGCGTACTTCTTGTCGATCTTGACCATCGGTAGCTGGCGGCGCGCGGCGCTAAGTGCGTCTCGCTGGCGAGTGAATTCCTTTTCCCGCGCCAGTAAATCTTTGCTGGCCACGAGCCATTCAGCTTCGGATACGATTTCGGGATGGTTCGTCTGTTTTGTTTCCGTTTTGGGTTCCATTTCTTGCAGGTTCATTTTGGTTTCCTTTATTTCTGTTTATTTGCTTTCTTCTGTAAAACTTGCTTAGCGCGAACGTCGTCACTCCTCCGCTCGAGGTCGCGCCGGCGGTGACGAGAATAATGTTGGCCATGCACGCGGGACACATATCGAGCTTCCCTTCACCTCATTTTCTTTTTCTTCGATTGCCGATTCGTTTTTTCTAAATACTCGGCCAGTCGATCGAGCGACCCCTCCCAAAACTTGCGATATTCCTCCACCCACTGCGCTGCCTGCTGGAGCGGCTTGGCGTCGAGTTGCATTTCGTGGACGCGCCCATAGCGCCGGCGTCGCAGCAGTCCGGCCTTCTCCAGCACGCGCAAATGCTTTGAGACCGCCGGAAGTGACATCGCATGCGGCCGCGCCAGGTCCGTGACGCATCGATCACCATGGGCGAGGTGGGCCAGGATCCGGCGTCGCGTCGGGTCGGCCAGCGCCGCGAAGGTACGGTTTAAAGTTCTGGGCGAATACTTAACCATATGGTTAACTATTGATCCGAAAAATAATCTGCGCAAGTAAAAAAATAGAAAATTATGAGCAGACCGGCCGATGCCACGACCACCCTCAAACTGACCCGCGTTTTCGAGGCGCCACGCGATCGCGTTTGCGCCGCCTGAACCGAACCCGCGCAAATGAACTAATGGTCGGGTCCAAAGCCAGGTCCAAACTCCCGTTGATCTTGATTGGCGCGATCAACTCAAGGGGCCTTGGAATGCTGCCAATCGGTTCAGTTGGAAGCCATCGTCGGAAGCACGAAAGATGTTGGGGACGTATGGCAGTCAAGCTCCGCCCAAGGGAAAATCGTAGATCCAGTGACGACATTGATATTTTCGCACGTGACCGGGTCGCAACGTTTGTGTATGTCGATCTTATATGAAGGGCGTTATCGTGGTGGTGGCTTACCGGCCAAAGCCGGGAAAGGAGCAGGAACTTCTTGAACTCGTGCGCGCGCGGGTTCCGACTTTGCGCAAGGAGAGACTCGTGACCGACCGCGTGCCGACGATCATGCGCTCCCGCGACGGCACGATTGTTGAAGTTTCGGAATGGAAATCGCGTGAGGCAATCGATGCCGCGCACAAAAACCCAAATGTCCTCGCTATGTGGGACAAGTTTTTCGCCGTGTGCGAATGCGTACCGCTCAAGACGCTCGCCGAAGCCAATGACATGTTCGCCGGTTTCACGCCGGTCGAAGATTGATGCCGTTTGAGGGTTCGAGCCTTACCGACTCGATCCCACGGGCCCGAGGCTTGGCAAAGAGGATCACGTTGTCGATTTCTCCTTTGCCACGCGAGATCGGGATTCTTCCGCGAAATGATCTCGCAAAAAGTGCTGGCCTTCAGCACGCGTTTTTAGATAAGCAATCGCGCGCCGCCGATGCTCTTTAATTCCCTCACCTTCGTCGTCTTTTTCGCGCTAGTGGTGAGCGCGTACTGGAGCATACGTTCCTGGAAGGCGCGCAAGAATCTGCTGGTGGTGGCAAGTTACATTTTTTACGGGGCGTGGAATCCGCCTTTCGCTGCTCTCCTCTTTTCCACGACGGCAATGGATTTTTGGCTCGGCTCGAGAATTGCCCAGGCCAAGGGCCATTCGCGTCGCGTGTGGTTGATTGGAAGCGTCTGCATGAACTTGAGCATGCTCGGATTTTTCAAATACGGGAATTTTCTGCTGCAAAATTTCCAATGGCTCCTCGGGCGCATCGGCATTGTTTACCAACCACCGCATCTGGACATCCTCCTGCCTGTCGGCATTTCCTTCTACACGTTTCATTCTCTCTCCTACACGCTCGACATTTATCGCGGCGTGCTCCAGCCCACGAAATCGCTGCGCGATTTCGTCCTGGCCGTTTCCTTTTTCCCACAGCTCGTGGCCGGTCCGATTGTGCGGGCCGGTGATTTTCTTCCCCAACTGGTCAGGGCACCGGGTTTGCGCCTGGGTCAGTTTCTCTGGGGGCTCTTGCTCATGACTCTCGGCTTGTTCGAAAAGATCGTGCTTGCCGACACCATGCTTTCCGGTTCGGCCGATCGCGTCTTTGATTACGCTGGTCCTCTGGTCGCGCTCGATTCCTGGCTGGGCGTCATCGCATTCGCCGGTCAGATATTTTTCGATTTCGCCGGCTATTCAATCTGCGCTATCGGCGCAGCTCTCTGCCTTGGCTTTCACTTAAAAGATAATTTTAGATTTCCCTACGCGGCAATTGGCTTTTCCGACTTCTGGCGGCGCTGGCACATCTCGCTTTCCACGTTCTTGCGCGATTACCTTTACATTCCGCTCGGCGGCAATCAGGTCCGCCCGGTCCGCGCTGCCATCAATCTGGTTATTGTCATGTTTCTCGGCGGTCTCTGGCACGGCGCGGCCTGGACCTTTGTCGTTTGGGGGTTACTGCACGGTTCTTATCTGGTCATCGAGCGCGTCATTCGTGTTTTTCTCGAAGACGCGCGCTGGGCGAACAATTTCGCCACAAAATTCTTCGCCGGACTCGCTACTTACGCCGCGGTCTGCATCGCGTGGGTGTTTTTTCGAGCGTCCGATTTCACTATCGCCTCACGAATGTTGCGCGGCATGTTTGGCGGACACGCACACGGCGACGCCATTCTTTCGACCCGCGAAATGTTGCAGATCGCCGTCGTCACCGCCTGCATGATGCTGGTGCATTGGTCGCTGCGCGACAGCAACATCGAAACAGCGGTGACGCGTTTGCCGCGTTGGGTCGTGACCGCGGCGTGGGCCTTGATGGCTTGCGCCATCATTCTCACTCAAGGAAACAGCAATGCCTTCATCTACTTCCAATTTTAAGCGCATCCTGCGGCTGCCGCGTTTGTTCTTCCGCAAACCGACGCCGAGCGAGAGTGTGCATGGTGGTCCGCCGCTCGAATACGAGCGACCGATTCCACCGATACCGTGGCGCGGCATCACGGTTGTGGTCGTACTGACCGTTATCGCGGCCACCTTTTCGTGGGAGTTCTATTGTCGCTCGATCGGTTACGGCCCCACGCTCAACGATAACGAAGACCTCTGGACGACAACACGCCGGCGCGTGAAACCTGAGTCCATCGTCATCATCGGGGATTCGCGCGGTTGGTTCGATCTCGATCTTGACGAGCTGCAAAAAGGATTAGGCAAACGTCCGGTGCAGCTCGCCATGGGCGGCGGCTGTGCCTATCCGGTGCTAGCCGACCTCGCCAATGACGAAAATTTTCACGGCACGATTATCTGCAGCGTCGTGCCACGCTTGTTCGTCGCGCCACCGGGCACGCCGCCGATGGAGCGTGCGGAAAAAGCGGTGCGCCGGTCTCACACTCAAACGCTTGCTCAACGCGCCAGCCAATATCTGGCGATGCCGTTGGAAGAACATGTCGCGTTTCTAAAACAAGAAGAACTTACCCTCGACGACCTGCTGAAGCGTTTGCCAATTCCCAATCGGCCGGGAGCGCTCGTCCCGCCGCGTCTTCCGCCATATTTCGGGACCCTGGATCGCGAGCGTCGTGCCCGCATGGTCGGGGAATGCGCCCGACCGGGAAAATTGCAGAGCATGATTCAACAAATCTGGCTACCGCTTTTCACCCCGCCACCGCCGCCGACTTACATTCCGAAAGACGAGTTCGCCAAAGAAATGGGTAAGGCGATTGAGCAACGCTTTCATGACGTCGCCGCTGTCGTCCAAAAACTCCGCGACCGCGGCGGCAAAATCGTTTTCGTGCGCCTTCCTCATAGTGGCGGATTGAAAGCTCTGGAGGATCGCGAAACCCCACGTACCGGTATTTGGGATCGATTGATCAAGGACACGGGTACGGCCGGTATTTACTACGAGGATTACACGGAGCTCGCGGCCTTTAACTGCCCTGAGTGGTCGCATCTTTCCGC
>DATMPQ010000083.1:0-30101 GCA_035567015.1 Chthoniobacterales bacterium
AGAAGCGAAACCACAACGGCGACGCTGCTGGCAAGTGATGCGAGATCGGCAAGACTCATGGATGATATGACGATCTTAGCACTTGCCCCCAGAACTGCGATTCGTAATCGAACCGCTCGATCATTTCGGTCAGCATCTAACATGTGGATAAGCCGACAATTTTGCCGGATATCCCGCGTATTGGCCAGCAAGTACAGTTTTGTCTCAAATTTGAGAGATTCCAGCGAGCAACACGGAATCACTGCATGATCCAATCGGTAAGATCATCGGTTGGCGGAGCACTCGCTTCATATTATATCCTTTACCTCCATGTGCTTCGCCCGCTCCATCATTAGGATGAGGACTTCGCGGGCAACATCGAAATTGTCGCGATCGGTCGGCTGCTCGTCGATTGGTTCCACAATACGTGCGATTTCCCGGGCAGCGGTCACGCTGTGGGGTTCCATTTTACAGGCGATGTCGAATTGAGTGCGAGCTACCTTTTCCATTTTCGACACGATGATTTCTTCTTTTCGGCCATCTTCACGCTGCACCTTCATTTTTACTTTTTCGGCAGCGAGTCGCTGATATAAATCCCGAACCGCCCGCGGACGACCGCCCTTATTCCCTCTCCATTCTGCTCCAGGCTTAAAGCGATGTTCGGGAGGCGGAACGATCCCGCCTTTACCAGGCTTCAATTTCGCCAGTTCTGTGGCGTTCTGAGCAGGAATTGAGGTCTTGATTTTAAGCTTCATGCTGCTTGATACCAGTAGGGTGTTGGTGCTGTTTGGGTATGGATTTTCTAAAGTCCCGGTAGTAGCCTAGCCGGAATGTCGTACGCATATCCTTTGAAAGACTGGCTGACAGATTGGGATTGGATAATGCAATCGAGTCTAACGCTAAAAAGGGAAACTTCGACAGATGCGGCGAGGAAATATTTTCGGTCTCGTTACCATGATGTTGCGGAGGCTGACTGGAAACTTGATCGCCAGTTGCGGGCTTACCACTACGTCGAGAAGCACATCGCTTCATTTGAAGAAGCCTCCCTCGCAATTTCCAGTTCGAAACAGGCAACTATAGGCAGACAAGTAAACCTGGCATTGTTCCGATTCTTTAGCCATGCGACTGATGAGCAAGTTGTCAATGAGCCGCCGCCAGAAATAATGGTCGCTGCTGCCAAAGAACACGAGAACGATTGAGTTTGCTGCTGTCACGCGATCCCGGCTTCCGCGAAAGCCTCTTCAAACTTCGCGTCCTCTTTTCGCTGCCGGTAATCTAATTCGTCTTGATTTGGGTAGTCTCGCTGTGATCGCAATTGCCCGTTGCTTGACTGACTCATGTTCAGATGAACACTTAAGCCTATTTGTGAAAAGAATGCAAACTCAGCCCGCGACAACCCCTGGTCAGCCTGCTTTAGCCTGATCATCGGCTGTTCTGAGGCGATTGATTCACACTCGTCTGGGTGACAGAAATGAGCTGGCAAATCGGCAAGGATTAAGCAGAAACGACGATCTGTGCCGTTGACCCGCAACCGTTATCAGTTTCAAGGCTGCTACAAATCTAATGAGGCAGACCGCTTGCCGCTCGTGATAATTCAAGTCACCGAGGACAGTTTCATCCACGCCCAGCGCCTCTTCCTCCTCTTCGGACAATGGGGAGTAACGTATGCCGCCAACCTTCGCACAGACGCCCGTAGTGAGAAAAATCTGGCTGCCGAGTGCTTCGCAAACTAGAGCGTGGTCCTTACGCCGGCAAATTAAAGCATCGACGCGCGGGATCGCAGCGATACCTTTCTGCTGCATTTTGATCAGCGCGGCCGTTACAGCATCGGCCACAAATCGGTGCAATTGCTTGCTCACGTTCCGGTGGTCCTTGCGTTTAATGTCCTCAGTCGCTGCAACCGTGATTGGAAACTCTGCTCGAATGCGCCGGTAGAGTTGATTGTCGAGACAGATGTCGTTTTTCTGATTCAGCAGCATATTGAGCACGGTTTTCTTTTGATTGCGCTCAGCGTCGTCTTCTGGATCGACACACCATTCACGGTAAAAATCGCCATCGCTGAGAAATGCAACCAACCGATTGTGTTCACGCCAGCCATCATTGATGTAGTTCTGTCTGCCGGGCGAGCCTGAAACGTAATCGAGCCGTTCCGCCAAAATCCGCGGCAGGAAATTCCAGTGGGCGTTTGCAATATCGCAGGAGGCAACTGGTTCACCGTCGAGTAGCAGATGCGGCTGCAAGTCCCGAGGGCAGCTCCCGATGCTCGTCGTGATCTGACCGCGTTCGGACACTTTGACAAAGTGCTGTCGCGCGTCCACTGCGCTGACCAGTCGTGTTAGGTTCTCGCTGCCTTTACTGGCAAGCCCTTTGGCAATGATTGATCGCGCTGAATTAGCGAAGCTGATTGCGCCCAAGTCCGCCAACAGCTTCTCGCGGCATGGGAACCTGCGGTTGAGTCGCTTTTCGCAGCGAACGTCAGCGGATGTCCGTTTGTGCGCCAATTTCGGCGTTAAGAGAACCTCGACCGCTATTTGCTTGTCTCGGTATGCGTCGGCCAGACGATAAACTGCCGATGTCTTAACGTGCGCGAATGTCGCGGGACGGATTCTTCGCAGGATGCCAATTTCACAGAGCAGCAAAAGCGGCTCAGTGACGCTCGTTGAACAATCTTTCTTTCGGAGCTTTGAGACAAAGGAACGTGCAAGGTCAGCTGAAATCGAAATGACGCCGTTTTTTTTGTCGTTGCGGCAAATGTAATCGATCAACAGGAGCAAACCGAGGACACGAACACGAGAGCACCAAGCTGTCTGCTTCTTATTACTCAACAAAGACTTCAGATCAGCTTCATCAAAAACCCCGCAAAGGGAGACTGGATTAATAATATCAGGGCGATTTTTTGACTCGTCTTGTGGGCGATATTCCGCCTTGTCATGTGGGCGATTTTTCACGCCGTTTGTCATGTGGGCGATTTTTCCGTGCAACCCGCTTCTTTTTGCTTGAAACGTCCAAGCGCGTCCGGCGATGCAACGATCTCGCGCAGCTTCGTGAATGCCGCGTCTTTGTCGGTGAGCGTGAACCCGTCCGTTCCCCAAAGTTTTGAGGCTGGATAAGTTTCGCCGGGCGGAACGAATCTGCCGTCGATCTCGAAACCCTTTCGCCGCTTGACGCGGATCACCTCGAAGCAAATGGCGGGATCGAGACAGCCGTTCCATGTTTGCGAATAAATCGCAGCGTCACCTTCGCGTGCGATCTGCCTATACCTGAATCCGCCGCGGTGAAACTCTTTCGACAGAGGTCTAAAATATCGTTTCTGAGGGCCAGCCTCAGCCCCAGAACGCGTTTTTGGAGCCAAACAGGCTGCCAACTCGCGGGAAACAGTCTGAAGCGCGTGGCTCACGAGGATCCTCCCGCTGCTTCGCGTTCGAGGCGCGCTACCTCGGTCGCCGAGTATCGCACTAATCGCTTGGAGAAATAGAAGGGATGCAATAATCCAGCTCTCTGGCGTCTCTTGACGGTTTCAGTGCTAACGCCCCACCGGCTGGCGAGTTGACGTCGAGAGAGGAAAGAATCGCCGGCATCCTCTTCGGTTGGTGATTTGCTCCTGTTCAAGTTGGAGCAATTCACCTCAAGATTAGGCGAAAGCCAAAAGCACTAAATTGGAGGACAATTTATTTTTTTCGAAGAGCGAATCCAATGTGGCTGAAGAATGGCTCCTTTAGCATTCGATCGATCCGATTCTTCGCAGCGCGTATCGCCTTACCCCAACCAGCGCTGCCGGGCTTGTACCGCATTGCCGATCCGAAAATTTGAACTCTTTCCCTTGCTTGCTCGACACCCAGACCTGCGCGGTCCAATCTGAACGCGGCAAGCTGGTTCAACATATCCATCGGCCCAGCATCCGATGATATTCCGTGTCGCCCAGGTTTCTTAGGCTCTGGGCGATCGGCTGGGCGCAGTTCGTTCAGCTGTTCTTCGAACCACTGTGCGAGTTTGCGGTTTGTATAATTCCAATCGATCGCGACGCCGTAGTAACTCCATAACGGATGCGGCTCGGCGATGCTGTCAAAAACTTGGGGATCATCGATAATAAATAAATCAAGACCTCCGAAGCCGCCTCCAATCTGGAAGCGCCCGTCGCTTCGGAAACGATCATCGAGCAAATTCTTGTCGAGCACCTTCTTGAAGGACAGACGAGGGAAATGCCCCGTAAGAGCTGATGTGAAAAGAAGCTGTTCTTCATCAATCCGTAGTTTGGCACTTGGGAATAAATATGGGGGACCGTCGGGGTTGCTTCGCCTTGATCGTTTGACATGAACTCGGCATAGCTTCTTCACGAGCTCGGAGTCTCTCGCGTATTCCCAAAAAGCTGCCATTCGCTGAAGGTGCTCGGGTAAGTCGCGGACGAATCTGAAATCGTAGTCGTCGCACGAGATTGGCCGAGGTCCGCTATCGAGCGCCGATCGTGGCTTTGGCTTTTTCAATGGAGATAATATTTTTCGGCGGGACGAGCAACGCACCTAACCCGACTGTCGCGCGCTGGCGTTTGTCCAGGTAATGTTGACTGGTGATTGCGATGTCTGCGTGACGAAGAGCACGACTCGCCGCGTATATGCCGTGTTTTGCGCAAACTTGGCTGCCGTATTCTTTTCGAAGGGTGTGGAGAGGCCGGCCCTTCTCAACGTCATGAGCCCGCAGCCATTCATTCAGTGCCTCGAAGTCTCGCTGGCAACGATAATGCGAATAAGCAGCATCTGGGCGCGGCGAAACTCCGCCTTCGATCACAAAATCGCTAGATTTACTTGCTTTGTATCCTCTAAACAAATCCATCACTTCAGGATCGACCTCAACATCGCCAGTTGAATCTTCGCTCTTCGGCGTGAAATACGAAGTCGCCTTGATTGAGATTATTCCCTTCCTCCAATCAAAAGCGCTCCACTCAAGCTTATCAATCTCATTGCGGCGGAGTCCGGCCATTAGCGCTAACAAGAAAATCTTGAATTGTTCCCGAGGCAGTTCCTCCTGCGCGGCGCGGATCAGTTTTTTAACATCGAAACCACCCTGATATCGCATCGATCGTCTCGGCTCGAATTCAACGCCTTCAAACGGCGAAGCAGAAATGTCCAGCTTGACGAATTTCAGAATCCTCGGAGCGAACAGGCTTTTTGCCTGACGCAGCAGAGAATTAACTGATATAGACGCCGAACGCCTTTTAGCCGGGTTTGTGCCGGCGCGCCTCAAGAAATCGACCTTCCATTTTTGGACCCGATCTGATGCGATTTCCCGCAGCCTTATTCGATCCACTTTTTCTAACCACGATTCACGGCCACCAGCTCGATAATCGAATTTGGATGTGCCGCCATCGATCTCAAAAATATCGCTGACCATGGTTCGGAAGGCTCTGATGTAATCACCAAGCGTCTTTGCTTTGCCACTCCACACCGATTGCACTTGTTCGCAAAATTCTCCGACTGTGGTGGCCGCGCTGTTTGACCAGCGGGATCTCGGCTTGAACTTTAGCAACGTTTCATCCCAACCATTTGATTGAAGATAAAAGTGGATCTCCCTAGCTTTTTGCGCTGCGTTTTCCCGATTGGCGGTTCCCAACGGGATTGTCTCGCGGCGTCCAGCGAACTGAAGCTTTACCGCATACTGGTCGACCTTACAGCGAGCACCGTTACGCGTGTAGCTCGGCTGAAAAACCGCTTCCCGCCAATATCGCACATCCGTCTTGCCATGCCCCCTGGGCTGCTTGGACACTTCTTGGACACTTTTTCTGTTCAAAGGTGTTTGTTCCTGTTCCAAACTCGACACATGTGAGACCATAAATTACGTAGCAATTTCCCTCGTAATGATAGAACAGTTTGGAACAATTGCAAAAACGTTGAAACACCGTAACCAAACAATTTGTAATCAGCAGGTCGTCGGTTCGAATCCGACTGCCGGCTCCATTACAAGCTCCGTCGCAACAGTCGTTTGCTGAGCAAAAGCGCTCAGCCCCGAAAAAACTGAAGGCAGGTTCACTGCCGTTTACTGCCACTAGAACGGTTTCAGCATTCCGCTCCCAAACAAGCGCACAGTCGTTTTCCGGGGCTGCTTCAATCGACGGCGAGAGGGAGGTGCAGCATGTCTAGGCGCGCCGTTCTGAAAGTCGTCAAAACGAACTACACACCAAACGCTCCCTGGATGGTTCGTGTGCCGCCACGTCTGCACCGCATCGAAGGTGCGCGGAAAAAGTTCTTCGTGAAAGAGTCGATTGCGAAAGCGTACGTCGAGCGACTAGCGAAACAGCTTGGCGACTACCACAGCCAGGCGCTCGGGCTCTCCGACCGGCAGAAACTCGAAGCGTCAGAGTGCTACGGGCTGCTTGAGGGACGGGACGCGAGCTTGTTTGACGCGGTGCATCATTACCTCGCGTACCTCGACCAGACCAAGAGGTCGATTCCCGTGAGCGAGCTGTTCGACGAATTTCTGTCGGTTAAGCAACAGGACAACGTGAGCCCGAAATATCTCGCTGATCTGCGCAGCAAACTCGGCCGCTTCGTCAATTCATTTCATGATGCGCTCGTGAGCAACCTGACTGTTGCTCAAATCGAGGCTTGGATTCGCAGCCTCAACATCGGGACTGTGTCTCGCGAGTCGTACCGGCGCAATGTAAGCGTGTTGCTCGAATTCGGACGGCGCCGCGGATATCTTCGCGCCAATCCTGCGGCGGACATCAAAATTCGGCGGCGTCCCGAGGGCGAAGTCTCGATTCTTACGCCGGACGAATTGCGCAATCTGTTGAGCAAATGCGCGCCGGAGATTGTGCCCTACGTTGCAACCTGCGCGTTCGCTGGTTTGCGCCCATCTGAGGCCGCAAACCTCGAATGGCCCGACATTCACCTCGACACGATGCAGATCGAAGTGAGGGCACGACATTCGAAGACCCGCCGTTATAGACTCGTGCCGATCCAGCCAAACCTCGGCAAATGGTTGATGCAGTTTCGCGGCGGAGACGGCGCGATTCACTATTCGCGCCGCAAGTTTCGCGAAGCCTACAGAGCCGCTGGAATGGATGAGTGGAAAATGGACATCCTGCGTCATTCTTACGGCACGTACCGTCTGCCAATTCTGAAATCGGCGGATGCGCTTGCGCTGGAAATGGGCAACTCCCCTGACATAATCTTCCGGCACTATCGTCGGCCGATGAACGAAGCCAGCGCCTTTGCTTACTTCGATCTACGGCCCGGAGTCCCGCCGTACCCGGCATCCAACGATGCGCCATCAGATGCGAGGGATGAGTCGTTCCAGAAGAAACTCATCCAGCGCCGCCAGCGGAATGCGCCAGGAACGCTGAACGCGGATCGCCGTCAGGCGGCGTGATAGGCACAGTTTTCGAACTGTCTTTGGAGCCAGCTTCAACCGCTCTGCTGCTTCCGCGACTGTCAGAAGATCGCGCAACAATAAAGCGCTGGCGGACGGCATTTCGATTTTCTTCGCGCTGATCGGCACGTGACACATACTGTCCGCATTAAAGTTGGTCAGAGCACCAAATCCGGAGCAAACTTTCGGTAGAAGAAGCGCGAGAACAACGCTCGCCGTGAAGTTGCAGCAGCCGAATACACCGACGCGTTCAAGACCCTGAACGGCAGCGGCACGCTTGGGAATGCCGTCGGCCTTTACATCCGACATCACCCGAAAGAAGTTCCTCAAAAACTCGTAACGGATTTGGTTGCGGAGGACGGTTGAGGTCAAAGATGCGGACGGCGCAAGTCAGCTTTACTTGAAAGATTTGCGATTGCGACTCGCGCAATTCGCTACTCGGTTCAACGGCTTCAAACAGGCTCTGTTGGCCGATCTAAAGGCTCGCAATCGACGGTCTGTTTTGCTAGATTACTTCGGTTAAAAGTGGATTCCAAAAGTGTGCAAACCGAAGAAACAGTTTCCCTGCATTTGGCTGCCATAGCGCGACGCGTTTGCTGGTGGGAACCGTTTGCCGCCACCCTTGAAAATACGCCGCTGTTTCTCTGCCGGATCATGGCGCTGGGAACGTGGGAGGACATCTGCATCGCTCTCGGCCATTATGGCAAAGATGCTTTTCGCGAGGCATTGCAAAATGCGCCTCCCGGCCTGTTCGACCCCCGTTCGTGGCATTACTGGCACCATCGCTTGAAGCTTCTGCCTGTTCCATCGTTACCGCAGCGCGTCATCCCGGCATGAAGCCACGGCTGGATGTTTTGCCTCCGCAGCAGCGGCGCTTGTGGTCTGAGCTTTCCCAATTGCCTGAGCATTTCGTTTTATATGGAGGAACGGCGATTGCCTTGCGCCTTGGCGGAAGACAATCCGTCGATTTCGATTTTTTCACGAACCAGCCCATTTCGGCGGACATTCTAAGCCGGAGCCTGCCATTTCTTCGCGGAGCGGAACTGATTCAATCCGAGTCGAACACCTCAACTTTCACCGTGCATCGCGAGGGAGAAATCAAAGTTTCATTTTTCGGCGGACTCACCATCGGCCGTGTTGTCGATCCCGACCGTTGCGAAGATAACGGAGTCTCCATCGCGTCGCTTCTCGATCTCGCAGCGCAAAAGATAAAAGTGATTCTGGCACGCGCGGAGGCGAAGGATTACCTCGACATTTATGCGTTGTTGAAAGCCGGCATCACATTGCCCAGCGCTCTGGGAGCGGCGAAAGCGCTGTATCCCGAATTCAACCCGGTGCTGTCCCTGAAAGCCCTCGCATACCATGGCGAGCCCGGCCTTGCCGCCATGCCAGTGGAGATTCGTGAATTTCTCACAGCGGCAAGCGCAAAAGTGGAATTGGTCGAGACGATTTCTAAAATCGCACCCGGCATCAGTCCGTTGAACCGCAACACCCGTGTTCAGACGCAAAGCAAGAGTATTCAAATTTGATCGCTTTTTCGCCCACCATCAAAAATGATGATTTTGCTTACCCGTGAAACGCGGTGGTCCGATCATGGCAAGAGCCATGATTTTTGAGAAGGAGGAACGCATGACAAACGCATCCGCCGAAGGATCGGAAATGAACCTTGAGTTGAGGGGACGCCCTACCCCTTAGCATCACTAAGGAATTTCTGACTTGCCGCTGATCCGCTCGCGATCTGATGCGCGACGCAGCCGACATCGCAGCGCTCACGCAGCGTTCACTGGACGTTTGTCCGCGCATTCACGCTGCCGGCAACCGAGCCATCACGCCAAGTTCATGTCGCTGATGTATGGCATTGTCGAGCTGCGGCAAAAGGGCGCATCGGACCGCCTCAGTCGCGAGTTGCTCGCCACCGTTAACGTGGCGGTTCGCGACGATACGATCGCGCGCTTTCCTCGCCGAGGTCGCTGATAAGTCGCAGCAGCGACGAACGCCGACCCGACCCGGTCGATGTGCCCACCACGCCAGCAGCGAAATCGCCAACGACAAACCCGGCATCGACCCCCTCGCAAATTGTGGTTGAAAATCAACCACTATCTGGTTGAATATCCTCCATGAAACGGCGGAATCTCACGCCTCGAATTCTGGCCGCATTGCGGGACACGCCGGTCGTATATCTGCAAGGACCACGGCAGGCGGGCAAGTCCACGCTCGCCCAGGTGCTGCGGGACGACGGTTACGAGGCGGATTATTTCACGCTGGACGAGGCCGCCACGCTGGCGGCGGCGCAAAGCGACCCGGATGGTTTCATCGCGGGGCTGCCAGAGCGCGTAATCCTCGATGAAGTGCAGCGCGTGCCGGAGTTGTTCCGCGCCATCAAGCGCAGTGTGGACGCGAAGCGCAAGCCGGGACGTTTTCTCCTCACCGGGTCGGCGCAGGCGCTCGTGCTGCCCAAACTATCTGAGTCGCTGGCCGGACGGATGGAGGTGTTGACGCTCTGGCCGTTCTCCCAGGGCGAAATTGCCGGACGCCGAGAAGGTTTCGTGGACGCTTGTTTCGCGCGGGAGTTCAAGCCGGGCGCGTTCCGCAACACGGGTTGGCCGTTGCTGACGGAGCGCATCGTGACCGGCGGGTATCCTGAAGTGTTGACCCGCACGGAAGCCACACGGCGACAGGCGTGGTTCGGCTCTTATATCACCACCATTCTCGAACGCGACGTGCGCGACCTGGCGAATGTTGCCGGTCTGCGCGATCTCCCGCGCCTCCTGCGGCTAGCCGCTTCGCGAACGATGGGTTTGCTGAACTTCGCCGATTTATCGCGTGACGCAGCAATGCCGCAGACGACGCTGCAACGTTACTGGGCATTGTTCGAGGCGACGTTTCTGGTGCGTCCGTTGCTACCGTGGCACGCAAACCTCGGCTTGCGCCTGGTCAAGACGCCGAAGGTTTTGCTCGCCGACACAGGGCTGCTGTGTCACCTGCTCGGCCTGGACGCAGCGCGGTTGCGGGCGGACGACCTGATGACCGGCGCGGCTTTGGAATGTTTCGTGGCGGGCGAGTTGACGAAGCAAATCGCGTGGAGTGAAACGCGTCCGGGACTTTTTCACTACCGGACCCACACACAACAAGAGGTGGATTTCGTGCTCGAAGATGCGCGTGGGCGGTTGGTAGGAATCGAGGTGAAGAAGACGGCCAGCCCGACCAGCAGCGACTTCAAGGGGCTGCGTCATCTGGCTCACCAGACCGCCAAACGCTTCCTGCGCGGCATTTTGCTCTACACCGGGTCAGCGAGTGTGGCGTTTGGGCCGAACCTTCATGCCGTGCCGGTGAGCGCGCTTTGGCAGATGGCGGCCGAGTCGGTTAAGCATTGAAAACATTTGGCGCGAGCTTGAAACCGTTTTGCCAAATGCGTCGAAGTAGCCCCTCATTACGAACCATTCTCGGACTTTTCTTGCATGAATCTGCCGGACCCAGCAATCAGATGTTCACACCGGCTATTTTGTCTCGATTAGCGGCATGAATTAGCACAGTTTAAAAACGAAACATGTACGTCTTGCGGCGTTTTATCGGCATCGGATTTCTCGTTGCGATATATCTGATCATTGCTGGCGGGTACGACGCGTTTATTCAGGGCACGGCGCGACAAAACCCCGAAACGATTTCCATTCCTGAACTGCAGAAAAATCTTCCCACTAATCGCCATTTAATCGTGACCGGCGGGACTGCGGTGGTCGCGAAGGCAGTCGAATACTACCAGACGCGCCATGGCGTAAGAGTTCCGAATTCGGAGATTTATTTCATTCCAATTCAGGATTCGTCACTGCCTCCGTCGGCTTCTGCCATTCCGCCGTTGCTCGTGAAGATGACTAAAGACCAACTCGACAAGGTCAAAGTGCAGGGTGGCTTGGAAAGCAGCCGAATTGAAGGCGTACGGATGACGCATTGGGACTTGGAATCAAAGGCCAAAGATTATTTGGTAGCATCGTTCGGAAACTCAGGAGTCGAGAAAATGGTCGTTCTCGATTACCAACGTCAGGTTGTCGGGATTTGGCGAGGAATGGGTCAGATTCTTGGTGGTTTCGTTCTGTTAGGCGCGCTGATGCTCGCTTCCGCCAAGTTGAACCAGCCTCGACCCACGCCGCAAACATCCTTGCCGCCGTCCCCCTCGCGAGCGACGCCGCCGCCACTTTCCAAAACGGGGCATGTCGGCAGTGGCCGTAAACGGATGGTTTTTGTGGTCGTTGGCGGCGCGATCGCGTTACTGCTATGCGTTATTTTGTTTTCGAACGAGAATTGGAGAGAGCTGCTCGCTACGCGGCTTACTGCGCAATGGGACGACTGGCGGGATTGGCAACTTCCGGTTCGAATAGGAGACAGCCTTGAAGCTGTTCGCACCAAACTCGGGCAAGAGTCGTACGACGGAAACCGGGTGATGGACAAGTACGAGAAACAACACCATCTCGGCGGCTACGGACACGACATCGATCGGCAGAAGTTAGCTGCCGAAGGTACAATCACGTTAATCTGGCAGGACAAGGGACTCGCCGTTTATTTCCAGAACGGACGGGCGAGGAGTATCACGGCCTCTACAACCGACCGCCCCGAGCGAGACAATGACGAGCGAATGCGGAAATACGATGGCCCAATTATTGCCGGCGTCACTGCGGCGGATCGGCTCGAAGGTCTGCTGGCGAAGTTAGGAAAACCGTCGGAGGTCACTGAGTTCAATCCGAATGACAAAGATTATCTCTGGCGTCGAAAGGACTATGTGATCACGACACGAATCGCGTTGAAAGACCTCGTGACGACCGGATTGCCATTTAAGACGCACGAAATGGAGGGCGAGATCACCCTTGTTGATATAGCACCTTTTTTGCAAGCGGAGCGCGATAAGCAATTACAGGCAGAAGCGCTGCAAAAAGAAAAAGCACTCATTGCAATAACCGGCGCAACACTAACGCCCAAAGAAATCTTTCAGAAATACAGCGGGCGCGTGGTGGAGGTACAGACGCTTGATAGTCGAGGAACGGTTGTATCCACGGGAACTGGATTTATGTGGAGGGGGGACGAAATCCTAACAAATTGCCACATCATCGAGAAGGCACGGGCGCTCAAAGTTCGACGTGGCGCGGATACTGAGGGCGCATTTTTCGCGAGTTATGGCATAACCGGTAGATTCTCGCATTTCTCGTTTGAGCAAGATTGGGCGCAGCTTTTTCTATCAAACAGCCACGACCTTCCACCAGTTGTGTCCGCGCCCGAAACACCGGAAGTCGGCGAAAACGTCACCGTCATTGGAAATCCAGAGCGTTTAACGAACAGTCTTTCCACCGGAATTGTTGCTGGCATTCGGCAAGTCGAAGGCAACAGTTGGATTCAAATCACCGCGCCAATTTCGCCGGGCTCAAGTGGTTCACCAGTATTCGATTCTAAAGGGCGACTAATCGGACTCGCGACGATGATGATGATTGACGGCCAAAATCTAAACTTCGCGACGGCGATTGGCCAAATCGCAGCGGGCGTGGCTGTCGAAACGAAGCCGGGCATCACTCCATTCAGAACAATTGCGAATGACAAAACATTTGAACGAAAAAAGCAGGCGCTGATAACCGGCAGCCACACACCTGAAGAAATCAAAACGTTTGCAGAGGAATTTGGAAGCAAATATTCCGACCCTGAGGATAAAGGTCAGATCTTTTACGCGGTCGCAGACGCATATGAGGCACAAGGCCAGTTCCGCAATGCCGTCAAAATGATGCAGCTGAAAATGGAAAGGTTCGGCACGGATTTAGACGACTACTCACGTATTGCCGATCTACTTGAGGAGACCGGCGACGTCGTTGCGATGAAGCGCGACCTACGGGAAGGCATTACCTCAGGAATCCGCAAATTCGCCAAGGAGCATTTACCTGACAGCCGCGACACTGCAGCCACTGTTGCTTACATGTTCGACAAACTTCAAGATCGAGAAGGTGCGGCGCGTTGGTTCGACATTCACCTCGCGCTACTGTTGCCTGATATCGCCGAATGGAGTCTGCCGAGACTCCCAAAGTGGTATCAATCCGAACGGGCCGCACGGGAGAAGATAGAAACAGACGCCGATCGATTGACTCCTAAAGATGCGGACGCATACATAGATTCGCTGCGAGAACGCTGGCGTTCACAGGTCGAAAAAGAAACAGTTGGCTTACTGCATTCGTGGGGGCTATCTGAGGAAAAAGCGAAACAGATGTTACGAATGGGCATTGACTCGATACCTGCGTCTTATTGGGAAGAGCAAATACGTCCCCGATTGACGCCAGATCAGTGGCTGCTGCTGCGAGAGAAACTCGACGAGAGAAAATCGTTGTAGGCGATAACAGAACGCTCGTTAGGATGGAGACCATCGAAATGTCGAAGGTGAAGGATCACTGGCTCCCGCAATTTTATCTACGCGAATTTGCGATTCCCGGCTTTACAAGAAAACAAGATGCCGAGATTTGGCTGACCGATCTGGACAGTGAAACCTGTTCGGTAAAAAAAATTCAGGATGTCGCGCAGGAAGCGCATTTCTATTCGTTCATTGACGCCAACGGAAAACCTACTCGCCGAATCGACGATAAATTAACCGATCTCGAAGACAGAGCATCCCGAGCTTTCAGAATCATCGCCAGAGGAAGTGCGGACTTGAACCAGCACGTGGCTATGAAACGGCTTCTCGCCCTATTCTTGGCAACCATCCTTCTGAGAACGCCCGAGCAGCAACAAAAGACGCTCGAACAACATCAACGGCTTCGGCAACGCTTCAACAACGCCCCGAAGAGTAGTAGCGGCAGGCCCTTGGTTGATTACGTGTTCCAAGGAACGCTGTGGGTTCCGCTCGACACTTCCGATTATCACGAATGGAACAAGGACGACGAGGGAACGTTGAAGCGGCTCTTTTCGGAACAGATTGAAGTTCTTGGAAGGCCATTAGCAGATCAATTATTCTTCAAGCGCTGGGTCATCTTTCAGACTGATCAACCGGTGTTCTTTGCGAGCGACGCGCCACTTATAAAGATCGACGACAAAGGCGTTCCATGTGGCATCAATAGTCCCGATGCCATGATATTTTTTCCAATCAGCCCGTCACGGCTGCTTTACTTGGAGAATCGAAAGCAAGGCGACATTGATGGATTTTACACGATGCCGTTGGATCAGGCGAACGACTGCAACGTAGTTATTGGTAAGAACGCACGAAAATTTCTTTTTTCACAAAATGGCCCTTCATTAGCCTCGCAGCGCGGTTAGCGCGATAGCCGGGTAGTCTGGCGGCAGGGCAGCAAAGCGAAATTGTGTTTCTGTGCAGCACGCCCCGCTACTGATCGCAGGCAGTTCCTAGCAACACGTAATGGCTCTCGGGCGCGCTACGTGAAAACGGTGCGCTTTTTGGGTTAGACCGCTTCGCTGTCCGGGAAATCGAGATCGGTCGCGCGCCTCCGGCGAAAATAGATCCAACGTCACGTTGGTGCGCCACCGAGTTTGCGTAGCCACGCACAGAGACGCGTGGCACAAAGAGATGCTTTGCACTGTTTAGGCCATGTGCTCCGCCACTGTCCATCACTCACTTTCTTCTACAGCGCATTTTTTTGTTCTATTTTACCGCTCGCTTCGCGCCGTCAAGGTATTGCTCGCTGCGCTGCGCTCCACCTTGACTGTGCTCGCTTCGCAATGGATTCGGTATCGGTTCGCGTTGGAAGAGCAGTTGCAGTGTCCTTTTAGCGAGTCCGCTCAGCATATCTTTAAGGGCCGCAAGCCTTCAGATGCACAACGCCGACCTCACTGCCAAATACTGCCATTAACGCTAAATTTTGGGGAATATCGAGGGTTGCGAAGGGTCGTCGAACGCCGTATTTTCCTGGGAATCTATGACAAACTCCCGATTCCTCGCGGGGTTTGTAATCAGCAGGTCGTCGGTTCGAATCCGACTGCCGGCTCCGGCTTGTCCTTCCTTAGGCCGCCGTGTCATCCTTTGCGAAAGCGTCTACTTGTTTCTCAGCGGCCTTACCGAGCAGCCAGATGGTATATTAGCTTTGTTGCTTTGCTTTATTTGTTGCTTGTGTGATTTCTGAGGCACCGAACAACAATTGACGCCCGCCGAGGACGTTTTTCTTTGGAATAAGATCGTCGAGGCGGATCATTTTATCTTTCTTGCGCGGTGCTGTCTCGCCGGCAGGCGCGTTTTTTTTGTTCTTCGGTGAACTCACGTTGACCTCCTATTAACATCAATCATACCACCACTTTTCGAAGCCATTAAAAGATAATACGTATGTCCTTGAATGCATGTAGTTTGCGAGAATCTGATTTTACCAACGCGTAAGATCGACGGCAAACAAACGGTCTGATTTTGAGGCCGTGTCAGGTCCATTTTAACCGCTGCTGGGCTTATTGTGCGCCTCATTTTTCAAATGTCGCGCAAGCTTGGCGCGCGAAATGCCGAGCAGTTTTGCCGTGCGCCGTTGGTTACGATTGGTCTGATCGTAAACGAAGCGGATGTGGCGCTGGACGGAGGAGGCAAGCGAAAGATCGACATCGTCGTATCGCTCGTGCTGATTGTTAGGCAAGAGGGCCGTTCGCTGGTCGTTTCCCGATGGCGAAAGATTCGGCTCGAGGTCCGGTGGAAAGACGACGTGCTCTGGCAACACGACATCCACATTGCAAAACAAAGTCATAGTCCGGATGGTATGGTTCAGTTCGCGCAAATTTCCAGGCCAGGAATGATGAATGAGTTTTTCCATTGCCTCCGGATGGATGGCAGTAATGTTCTTACCTTCTTTGATCGCGGCCGCTTTCAACTGAGCGGCGATGAGCGCCGGTAATTCCTGGAGGCGCTGCCGCAACGGTGGGATGAGCAGGGTGAGGCCGTTTAGCCGTTGATAAAGGTCTTCGCGAAATTTTCCCTGGCGCACTCTTTCGCGCAACGAACAGTTCGACGCACAGATAATCCGCGCCTTCGATCGCAACATTCGTTCAGAGCCCAGTCGCTCGAATTCGCCATATTCCAGTACGCGCAGGATTTTCACCTGAGCCAGGGGACTCATCTCCGAGACCTCGTCGAGAAAAAGAGTGCCGTCGTCAGCGAGCTCGAATTTTCCTTTGACACTTTGCTGAGCGCCAGTGAATGCGCCGCGCTCGTGCCCGAACAACTGGCTCTCGAGCAACGTGTCACTCATGGCCGACGCGTTAAAAGAAATAAAAGGCCTATCGGCGCGGGCCGACGAGTTATGGATGGCATGCGCCAGCAAAGTCTTCCCTGTGCCGGTCTCACCCAGCAAAACCACAGGAATATCCGATCTCGCCGCCAACTCGGCCAGACGCAGACATCTGGCCATTGCCTCATTGCTGGTAGTGAGGTCTTCTACCTTCAGATTCGAGAGCGGCTTTTGCATGTGGACGGTCGCCGATTTACTGCCTCATACTCTCGCGCAGTTGGTGGATCGGCTCCAGCGCGTACTCGATCGGCGTACGATCTCCGACAATAATGTGTGCATCGCCGCGCAGCCCGATGCGCAGCGGCAAACTCTTCCCTCTCGACCGCGGGATATCGGCTCGGTCGAGCGATGCCAATGCGACAAAGTGTGAACCGTCGGCCGCGGTCACAGAATGGCCGATCCAATCCAATTTTCCCACGACAACTCCGTAGCGTTGATAGGGATACGCTTCAAAGAAAAATCGGACACGCTGGGCGACTGCGAGTCTCGCGAGACCGGCTTCGTTCACGATCATCCGGGCGCGTGGCTGTGCATCTTGCGGTAACAATTGGCAAAGCACCTGGCCTTGTTGAACGACGCTGCCGACGGTGCGTTGATCGAGCGAGATCACGACGCCGTCGTATGGACTGCGCACGGTCAGCAAGTTGTCCTGCGCGTTTTCGAGGTCGGCCTTTAGCGCGCCGATGCGCATCTTAAACTTTTCGATCTCCGCCTGCTGCTCGCCGCGCAACCGGGTATGCTCCGTCTCCATCCGTTGTCGATCTAAGTTAACTTGCTGCAAAGTCTTTTGCGCCACGCTCAAATCTTTCTCCGAGCCGGCGAGATCGAGTTTCATGCGGGCGAGGTCGATCTCAGAAGAACTGCCCTCCTTCGCTAACTTCCCCATTCGCTCGACCAAGTCGTAGCTCGTTTTGGCGTAATTTTCGCGGAACCTCACTTCGTTCTTCGCCTGATCGATTTCCGCTTCCTTGATGTTGGCCTGCGCTTTGTAGGCGCTGTCGCTTTGCATGAGGCTCTCCTCTTTTGTGCGCAGATCTTCATTAAGCGTGCGGAACTGTGTGTTGAGCCCACGGATTTCGTCCGCGCGCAACACGAACAGCTCGGCGCCTTTCTTTACGACCTCGCCTTCGGCGACAGAAACGCGGCTGAGGACCCCTTGATGTGGCGATTGAATCGAATCGGTGCTCGTGGCCGGTACCAAAACAAATGGGCAATGCACCGTTTCCGGCAATTTGAGAACGATTGCGCCGACGAATGCGAGGAAGAGAACACATAACAACAGCCACGCTGTCCATCGGACGATCCACGATGGTGGATCCTGCGGCAGCATTTCCGATTCGATGTCGATGGAGCCGCGCTGCGTCATTGAATTACTCATGCCGATCTTCGCTAAATTCCCAGTTGTTGACTCGAGAGATAATAGTAGAGCCCGCGCTGCGCCATCAACTCCTCGTGAGTGCCGACTTCTGCGACGCTACCCTTTTCCAATACCACGATTGAGTGTGCTTCCCGAATTGTGCTTAAGCGATGCGCGACCACGATGGTCGTCCGCCCAGCCATCAACCGTCCAAGATTTTCCTGGATTGCACGCTCCGATTCTGTGTCGAGCGCGCTCGTTGCTTCGTCGAAAATCAAAACTGGCGGGTTATTGTAAATGGCGCGCGCGATAGCGATGCGCTGCTTTTGTCCGCTGGAAAGTGATAAGCCCGATTCACCGATTTTGGTTTCGTAGCCGAGCGGTAATCTCATGATAAAATCGTGCGCGGCGGCGCCCTGCGCGGTGGCCAGAACGCGGTCGAGGTCTGGCTCGGGATCACCGAAGGCGATGTTGCGCGCGATCGTCTCGTTAAACATGTGATTTTCCTGCAACACCATTCCGATGTGGCAGCGCACGTCGCGGTAGTTCAGCGTCTTAAGATCGACATAATCGAAGAGAATCGTGCCTTCGGTGGGCTCGAGCAGACCAGCGATCAATTTGATCAGCGTCGTCTTGCCGCAACCGCTGCGGCCCACAATCGCCAACATGCGGCCCGGCGCAATATCGAAACTCACATTCGTTAGGATATTCGGCGCTTCGGGCCCGCCGTATTTGAAACTCACGCCGCGCAGCTCGATTCGACCTTCCAGACTGTGCACTGGAGTCAGCCGCGATCGATCATGCCCTTGTTCCGGTTCTTGCTCGAAGATGTCGTTCAGCCGATTCAACAGCATTGAGGCAAACTGCATATTGTCCCAAACGCCGAGAATGCGCAGGATTCCGCCATATGCCATCGCCGTCAGCGAACTGAAAGCAACGAATCCGCCGATGGTGAGATGTCCGTTAATCACTTGCGTCGCGCCGACCCAAAGGAAAATCGCGGTTGAAAGCAGGCCGATGCTTCGTAGCACGCTGTCGTACGACATGACGATGAAGCTGGCCTTGAACATTTTATTGGAGACGGAGAGGAACTCGTTCAGCATCGCGTCGCGAAATGAGCTTTCCGCTGAAGCGGCCTTGACGGCTTCGATTCCCTTAATCGCATCGATCTGATGCGAGCTGTATTTGGCCTGGCTCTCCTCCACGCCCGCGAATAATGGCCGCAACACTTTCACCGAAAAAATCATCAATCCGCCGTAAAGGGGCGTCGTTGCCAGGAACGCGAGCATCAGGAAGGGGCTGTAAATCGTCATCAACGACAGCGCGCCGACGAGATAAACCATCGCCAGTAAAGCGCCGATTCCCTGCTGTACGGCGAATTGTCGAACTTGTCGCGCGCCATCGAGGCGCCGCTGAATGTCGCCCGTGCGCCGGTTCGTAAAATAGGTCATCGGCAGCGACAGCAATTTGCGGCTCAAGAAATCGAGGACCGCTGCGTCAAGGCGGACGGCCGCGAACGCGAGCAAATATTCCTGCGCCAGGGTCGACAATTGCACGAAAAAGAGCGCGGCAAGCATGCCCAGCAAAATCGTTTTCAGCAGCCCGAGATCATTCTCGACGATCACCTTGTCCACGACTATCTGCGTGAACACCGGAAAGAGCAGCTGCAGCAAGCTCACGGCGACAGCCAGGCCTAGCACCTGGAGCAGGATGGTTTTGAATCGCGCCAGGAACGGCACGATCCACGCAAGCGCCGGCTTACTTTCGGGCGTCTGCTCGAACGCGGTCGTGTAATCGAACAGCGCCGCGTATCCCGTCCACTTCGTCTCAAATTCGCGGCGCGGCATTCTTCGCAACCCAAGCGCGGGATCGGCTACGCGCACACGTTCTTCATCGACATCGTAGAGCACGATCCAATGATTGTCCTCCCAGTGGACAATTGCCGGCAGCGGCATCATTGGCAGATTGCGCAGCGAAACTTTTAGCGCACGCGCGGCCAGCCCGAGCTCACTCGCTGCGCGACACAACGCTTTCAAACTCGTCCCGTCGGTCGCGGTGTGACAAAGTTGACGAATCCGGGCCAGACTCACCTTGCGACCGAAATGTCGGCAGATCATTCCCAAACTGGCCGCGCCGCAATCCATTTCGTCGATTTGGGCGATGTGCTCGATCTTGCGGATGCGCTGACCCCGTTTGCGAAAGAAACCCTCTTCGTCCGCGAATGAATCCTCCTGGCCTTCCGCCGGCGCCACCGACTGTCGGTCTAGCTCGACCTTGTCGTAGACTTGCGTTTCGGCCGGAAGCAGTTCCGTCGTGAAGTCGAGCGGGATGCGCGCTTCGGTTTTCGCTTGGTAGATTGCCAACCGCTCGCTTAACAGCTTGTCGAATTCCGGAAAACGGTAGCGCAAATCGAGCACCGCTTGCGGATCGAGCGCGAGCAACTGGCAGTCGGTGAACGCTTCCACCGAAGCAACGCGCGGCGATCCATTCAAGATCGACAACTCGCCGAAGAAATCGCCTGCACGATAAAACGCCAGATTCTTCTCCCTGCCGTTCACGCCAATGAATGCGCGCGCTCTGCCCTTCTCGAGCACGTACATCGGTCCGGCCGCTTCGCCCTGGCGAATAATCAAGTCGCCTTTGGCCGCGCCGACCGGTGTCAACCTCTCGATTATGGTCCGCAATGCCGGCGCGGGCAGGCGGCCGAAGTTGCTGAATTGATAGAGGAAACCTTGCACCGCGCGGTTGCGTCCCGTCATCTCGATGTAGTGGCGCAGCTCCGGCACCTGTTGCACGAGATCGAGAAAATCGTTGCGATCGATTCGCACAACCTCCACCGCGGTCGAGCAGCGAACGGTTGCGTTGCGGGTCCCGCCATCGAGCAGCGCAGCCTCGCCAAAACTATCGCCGGGCTTGAGCACTCCCAACGGGATCTCTTCGCCGTCGCTCTTGATCTTGAGCGCACGCGCGCGGCCTTTTGTCAGTATGTAAAAAGAGTCCGCTGGATCGCCCTGCTTCACGATCACATCGCCGAAGTCGTAACTTTCTTCCTGCAATAACGGTTCGAGCGCGGCGAAATGTTCCTCGGAAAGAAATCTGAACGCGGATGAGCGCCGCAGAATTTCGGCATCTTGTGTTTTCATTCGGGCGTTGTCATCGCCCCGAGGCGAAGATCGACATGTTTATTCGCCAGCTCGGAGAAATGGCGATTAAGCAGGCGTTGCTCAATCCGCAACCGGGTTGCGGGATCGTCCGCCAGCGGCTCAATTTTCCTGATCACGCGGCAGAGTTCGTATCCATCGCCGCGCGGCAGTGGATCAAGCACTTGACCGTTGCCAACGCTCAAAAATTTTTGCTGCATTTCGTCGCCTAAATCCTCCAGAAAAAAGTCGCGGCGCCGATATGGGTAACGTCCTTCGCTCGCAACTTCCTCCATCGACATACCGTCCTCGCGCACGCAGAAGAGCGCCTCTTGCGCGGCATCGCGCGATTCTAGCTCGATCACTTCTGTCTCAAATCGTGTCAGGGGCAAACGCAGCGACACCAATTCCCTCTGATGTGCTTGTGGTACGAGCAACGCTCCGCAGCGCTTGCGATACGCCGCTTCCATCGCTGCATGGCGATCCAACCATTCCTCGTCGCGACCGAGACGCTTGAGCCAGTCCCACAGTCGTGCCGCCTCTATTGCGTTGCGTTCAAGAAAGCGCTGCTTTTCCGCTGCGACCAACTCAAGATCGACATCTTTCTCTGAATAAAGCGCCGCCAGAGGCCAGCTCAATTGCATTGTTATCTGGTCGAGTTGACCCGACAAGATCAAATCGACTGCGAACGGTTCGCGCAGGTTGGTCGGCGCTGAGAGGTAATCGATTTCCTGCGGATGCATGCCTTCCATCTCGGTATTGCCCCAGACCTGTCGCACAAAGTAATCGCTGAAATCATCCAGCGTCAGTCCCCGCGCGGTGAGCCATTGTTCCGTTTCCTCCGCCGTGATCAAATCATGCTGGTAACGAAATAGTTGAGCCGCCGTATCGAGCGCATCTCCATCCAGCTCCAGATTGAGTTCTGCCGCCCGATCTTCCGTCGCCACGCGCCGCAGAAACGCCTGCCATAGCGCAGCGAGATCGCCGCGAAACAATGCCGCCTCCATCGTGTCGCGCACGGTGTATTCGCTGCCCCCGCACGCGCACACAACGAGGTCGGAATGCGAAACTGACCCAGTCGTCGCCATCAAAACCGGCTTTGTAGTGGGTTTCGCTTAAAAAGTCGAGCCCATCGTCAGGGCTCAGTTTGAGATCTTCCTGAACCGGAGCATCCGTTCGTGCGCGGTTCTTTTTGCCGGCATAGCTCAGTTGGTAGAGCAGCTGATTTGTAATCCGAAAATGGGGTTTTGCTAGCGTTAGCTATTCATAGCTAATATTTGTTTACCAAAACGTTACTCAAATTAAGGTTTAGCTGTGATAAGCTGAAATATGCCCGGTTTTTCTCTTAGCGGGTAGAAAGAACGGGCAGAAAATTGCGCTGCAACTAGTCCAACACGCGGCGGTAAATTGCTTCGTAGCGTGGCACTATTTGCTCGGCTGTGAATTTTGACTGCGCACGCGCGTGTGCCTTCTCGCCGAGATTCCGCGCGGCGGCCGGTGATTGCATGAACTGATCAAGCGCGGCGGCCATGGAACTGACATCGCCGAATTCGTGCAGTGAGCCGGCATCGCCCACTGTTTCGGGAATTCCGCCGACGCCGAACGCAAACACGGGTTTGGCGAAAAACATCGTTTCCAAAATGCTGAGACCGAAGCTCTCGATCTCAGAGGTGTAGATACCAGCGTCCGCGGCATTCAGATAGTTCTCGATAGGTTCAGCTGCGGTTCGGACGATCACATTTTTTCGAATTCCCAGTTCATCGAGCAATGCTTCGTAACGGTCGAAACGGCTGCCGGCAATAATGAGCAAGCGAATGCCGTTTCGATGCACAGAGGCGGCAATGATGCGCAGGAGAAGATCGACACGCTTTGTCGGCCGCAGATTCGACATGTGCAAAACGAGAAATTCATCCGAGATGCCGAGCTCATGCCGAATGTTCTGGCGGCTCCGCGTTGGGGCTGCGGGCGTGAAGAAGTTTGGAACCACCTCAACCGGTCGCGAAAGCTGAAAGGTGAGGAGCGTTTGCTGGCGCAAGCTTTCCGAGACGGTCGTCACGGCATCAGAATGCATCAGGGCGTGGGCGATGGCAGGACGATACTGCGGATTCGGTCCAAGTAGTGTCGTGTCGGTGCCGTGAAGCGTCGTCACAATTTTAGGAGCTGCATTCCCGATCATTTCAGTAGCCAGGAATGCGGCCGTGGCATGCGGAACAGCATAGTGCACGTGCAACAAATCGAGGCGCTCTGCCCGACTCACGTCTGCCATTTTCACCGCGAGCGGCAATGTGTAATCGGGGCAGGGAAAAACGCTGTGTTCACCGACCGCGACTTCGTGGAAATGAATGCGCGGCGCGGAGAGATCGAGCCGTATCGGCTTTGCGTAACTGAAAAAGTGCACCTCGTGTCCACGCACTGCGAGTTCCATCCCAAGCGCCGTCGCCAGAATGCCGCTGCCACCTACGAGCGGGAAACAGGTGATGCCGATTCTTAGCGGACGGGGTTGCATCATTCGCCGATGTATGCCTTGTCCGGCTCAGAAATATCCGCTCGCGGCACAAATGTGATCTCGGGCGCGTCCGCTTGATTGAGGTATTCGCGCTCACCGGCGCCCGCGATGTAATGCGTGCAGTGGATGACCGACTGCATCCAACGAAGGCGCGAGTCGCGCGCGGGGCTGATCTGCCTCGCGTCAAAATTCTGCCATGGCAACTCGATGAACTTACCAGCGCCTTTGTGCAGCAGTAGCTTGCCGCCGCGAAAACGCGCGCGCACGATTTCGCCGCGCCATTTCACATCGACAAAATAATCGTCGACGAAAACTGCGCGCATGCGGAGCGCAGGATTACTTGATCGCTCCACACGGATGCCCTCGAGCAGGCCCATGCGTTCATACATTTGCAGGCAAAAATCAGCAGCATTCGCGCTGTCGATCGCGCTGAACTTCTCAACGAGTTCGCGTTCGACATAGTTCGGCAGCTGTCGAGTCATTGTCCCGTGCCAGCCCGGGAGAATGTGCTTGGCGTAAAGTGGCGAAAACTGTTTCTGGATTCTGTTTGCGAACTCGAAGTTCAGAGCGCGTTGGCGACCGGAATGGCGCTCGGCCAATCGAGTGACCGTCTCGCGCGGATCGTGATCGCTGTCGTGGAAGAAGAAGACAATCTCACCCCCGATCTGCGCTTGCAGCCGTCGTACGGAAATGATTTTGGCGTAAAGAAAACGTTTTGGGAAGAAACCGCATGGTTGCTGGCCGAAACAGATTACTGGCTGGCTCATGTTTTCAGACGCGAACCGGCTCAACAAAGAGCGTGCGCTGCAAGATCACGCTGAAGAGAAGCACTGCTGCGCAGCCGATCAGATTATACCAAAGATAGCTGATGCTGAGTGTCGCGAAGAGCACAAACACGAGCGTTTGTGCGAGCAGCGCCGCGAAAAAGACGGCCGAGCCGCGGACGCTGCGCACAAAAAACGCGACCAGAAACAGACCGAGAATGCTGCCGTAGAAAATGGAGCCGAGTATATTCCCCGCCTGGATTAAGTTCTCCACCAGGTTGGCGAAGGACGCGACGCCGATCGCCACCAGCCCCCACGCGACCGTCAGCAATTGCGTAGCGGCGACGTAGTGATGGTCACCGGCATTCGGCCGAATGAGAGGCCGATAGAAATCCACAGCTGTCGTGGAGCCGAGAGCGTTCAGTGTCGCGGCAGTCGCGGACATGGTTGCGCAAAAGATAACCGCAATGAGTAACCCGACGACGCCATGTGGCAGATGTTCCAGCACGAACGTGATGAATACGTAGTCGGAGTCGTTACTCTTCGGGCTCGCGCCAGCTCGTTCGAGGACTGTCTTCGCTCGATCGCGAATAGAGCGCGCTTCTGCGTCGAGTTGCTGGAGTTGTCCAGGCGACTTGATGATCGCCGGCTTCGTCAGCAGCGCGCGTTTGCGGGCAAAGACGTCGTCGAACTGCGTCTGCAACTGATTCAACTCGGTACCATGGCCGAGTGCGATTGCGCGCCCGTACGCTGCCTGGTTAAAGTAGATCGGCGGTTTTTCGAACTGGTAGAATAGGAAAATCATTGCGCCGAGCAGCAGGATTAAAAATTGCATCGGCACTTTCACAATCGCGTTGAATAAAAGTCCGAACCGGCTGGCCCTGAGCGACTCACCCGCGAGATAGCGTTGCACCTGAGATTGATCGGCGCCGAAATAGGAGAGCGCGAGAAAGAATCCACCGAAAATGCCCGACCAAAAGGTGTAGCGCTTGTCCGGATTGAACGAGAAATCAACGGCTTGCAGCTTGCCCATTTTGCCCGCCAGCGAGAGCGCCTCGGTGAATGACAACTCGTTAGGCAGCCGATGCACAGCAATCCCGAAGGCGAGCGCCATGCCGACAAAGATGATCAGAATCTGGTACCGCTGCGTAATGCTGACGATCTTCGTGCCGCCGAATGCGGTGTAGGCGATGACGAGTCCGCCAGCGAGCCAGATTGTTAGGTTCAAACGCCAGCCGAGCAGTGCCGACAGGATGATCGCCGGTGCATAAAGTGTAATGCCTGCCGCGAGGCCGCGCTGAATCAAAAAAAGAAACGCGCCCAGCACCCGCGTTTTCTTGTCGAAGCGTTGGCCGAGATACTCGTAGGCGGTGTAAACCTTCAGCCGCTGAAAAATCGGCACAAAAATCGCGCAGACGGTAATGAGCGCGAACGGCTGACCGAAATAATTTTGGATGAACCCGATGCCGCTTTCGTAGGCCTGGCCTGGCATTGATAAAAACGTGATCGGGCCAGCCTGTGTCGCGAGCACAGAAAGGCCGATCGTTCCCCAGCGAATGCTGGCGTCGCCTTTGAGATAATGGCCGAGCGTTTCTCGCCCGCGCGTGCGCCAAAGACCGTAAAGCGGAATCGCGAGAATCGTCGCGATGAGGACGACGTAATCGAGGCGGTTCACGAAAAGTAAACGGTGAACGCGTAGAGCAACGCCACCTCAATCGCGAATAAGCCAAGCGCGACGCAGTAGGCTACGCGCCAGCTTCCGAAGAATGGAGGAGGATCGCTCATTTCGCGTCGCGCAGCGAAACGAGATTGGCGAAGAGCCGATACGCGCCGGGCACACCAGCCGGCAATTGCCGGAACCACGAGTAGCCGGTGTAAACAAAATAGCCTTTCCCGAATTTCGCGATGAGGAGACCGCCATTGTGCGGTCTTTCGCCTGGATCGTTGCAAGAAAGAATCGGCGTCCAGTGCGGGTCCCATTTATCAGGGAAATAGAGCCCGCGCTCCTGTACCCAACCTTTGAAATCCTCACCGTTAATCTTGTTAGGCGTGTTCATCACCGGATGCTCGGGCGCGAGAATGCGGACGTCGGCGTTCTCGTCCGTTACCCGGTCGCGCGAGATCTCAAGTGGATACGGCCCGATCTCTTTCGTCTTCAACTCGGCGGTTGTGTTGTATTGCGCGATGACCACGCCGCCGGCTTGCACGTATGCGAGCAACTGCTGCTGTAGATCGGCGATGCGGTCCTGCGTGTTGTAAGCACGAATCCCGAGCACGACCGCGTCGAAGCGCGAGAGATTCTCGGCGGTGACAGCAGGCGGCTCAAGCAGCTTCACCTGATAGCCAATCTGCTCGAGGCACTGCGGAATCTCATCGCCCGCTCCGGGAATATAACCGATCAGCTCGCCGCGTTTACGAATTTGTGCGCGCACCATTCGTGCTTCGGCTGGTGGCATCAACATATGAACGCCAATGTGCGAATATGCGATCTGCTCACGCCCGAACGAGAATTCCCGTCCGTCTGTCCGGACGATCGCGCGCACTGCGCCTTCGTTAGCTGTCGAAGGAGGTGTTACGGTGAATTCGGCGACGGTTTGATCATTCGCCGATTTTAGATCAACCGCCATTGACGTGGGCGTTACACGCCAGCCATTCGGCACATCGAGGCGAACTTGCCCATTCACTGCGCCAGTCGAGGAGCTGAGTCGAACCGAAACCGACTTCGCTTTCTCATCGCCGAACACGAACGCGGCATTCGGCAGATTCGCGAAGACCGGCGGCGCGATGACGACCGACTCGTGCACTTCGCCGACGATCGGATCAACGCGGCGGAATCGCGTATCGATGGAGTAGCGCAGTTCCTGGCCGGCAATTTCCAGCGTCACCTCGAGAGGAAAGGGCGGCGGATTTTCTGCGAGCCCAATCAGCTGCTGATCGTCGACTGTAAACGTGCCGAGCGTCGCCGGTTTGCGCAGCCAATACGGCTGCGAATACGGAGCATCGGGCGGAATAGTTGGTTCCAAATCTTTGGTGATGAATTCATCGCGCGCGAGCGAACTATCCATGCGCACCATCTCGCCTGACTGCGGAGTGCGCACGCTGATTAATTTCACCGGCACGGCGGATCGATTGATTGCTTCGAGTTTGATCGGCAGTTTCTGTCCGGGCGAAACCGCCGCAATTGCAGTCGAGCTTTCGATGTGTAGCGCGGCGCAAGCTGCGATCAAAGACTCGACCTCTGCGCGCTTCGCGCCAGCCCATTCGTCCTTTGACTGAGCGAGCGTCTGCCGCAGGTCGAGAAGTTTGGCAACCGAAGCGGCTGGATCGGCGGGAGCAAACGTCGCGATCAGTTGCTGAACTTTGTCAGCAATCGCGCCCGAGTTCGCGACGCGTTTCCATGTCGTGTCGACGCCGAGGAACAACCCCCTCGTCATGGGCTCGCCGGCGAGTAATTTAAAGTATTCTTTGCGCGCGCCGCGTCGCGGCGGACTGCCGACGCCCTGGCTCTTGTGCATGCTCAGACTCGCGGCTGCGATTTCGGTGAACGCTTTGCCGAGAAGGGGATTGAATCCACCCGCGTCGAGAGTCGTTAGCCCGGTGGCATCGAACGGCTGATTGCGGTTCTGGAAGAAAAACGGCGAGGTGTTCCAGACCAAGCGCTTCGGTTGCCAGACCTTCACGAAGGAGAGCTGTTCCGGGAAACGCTTCGGGTCAGCAGCAGCCCGGAAAGCTTCCTGCGCCAGAATCGCCGACGCGGTGTGATGCCCGTGGGTGAGCGTGTCTTCGGGGCTGAAGCGCGTCACGATGATATCGGGCCGGAATTTCCGAATGATCCAGACGATATCGGCTAGAATCTTCTCTCGATCCCAAATGCGCAGCGTTTCGTCCGCACTTTTCGAGAACCCGAAATCAATCGCGCGCGTGAAGAACTGCTGGCCATGATCAATCTGGCGCGCCGCGAGCAATTCATATGTGCGAATGACACCGAGCCGCTCGCGCAACTCAGGCCCGATGAGATTTTGGCCGCCATCGCCGCGGGTAACTGACAAGTAGGCTGCATCATAGAGTGAACCGTTCGCCCACAGCGCCATTAGATTCGTGTTCTCGTCATCGGGATGCGCGGCGAGGTAGAGCACCCGACCGAGCACGTTGAGCTTCTGCATCGCGAGCTCAATTTCCGCTGCGTTCATCGCCTTCGGCATCATCGGCGGCTGCTCCTCGGTAGCAAACGATCCCGAGGCGAAGAGCGTGCTCAGCGCGACGGCGAGATGTCGAAACAAACGCATGGCGGACGTTAAACAGTCGCCGCGAGAGTGCGAGCGATTCTGCGCGGCGAAATGTTTTCGCGCTGACTTCTCCGGCTACTTATTGATATCCTGCTTCGCTTCCAGGCGATCGATCAACGCCTTGATGCTCTGCTTTTGCGCATCGGAAGGCGCGGCGGCCAGTGCTGCTTTTGCTTCCGCCGCTGCGCCGTCAAAATCGCCAGCCGCAGATTTGATCCGTGCCTGCGCGAGATGGCCGAACAAATGTTGCGGAAAACGTTTCGCAACCGTTTGGAATATCTCCATAGCTTCCGGCTCGCGCTTCTCGGCCTGCAGCTGGCGACCATAAACGTAGAGCTGCCGCGCATTGCTGATCTCGAGGGCATGGTTACGGACGGCCTTCGCTTCATCCGGCTTGTTCATGGCTTGGAGTAAATCAGCTTTGGTGCTGAGATTTTCGAAGCGCTCCTCGATCTGGATGGACTGGTCGGCCCACTTCAAACCGTCCTCAAGATTCGTCTTCTTCGTCAGGCAATACTGCGCCGCTTCGTTCAACGGTCCCCACGAATACTGCGCGCGCCCACGCAGTTCGTTTCTGATGCTTGCGATCACTGTCTCAGGCTCATTCAGCGATACGCCGAAAGGCACCGCCAGCTTCTCCCACTTCATCGTCACGTTGACAGAATCTGGCTTCAGGTCCTCAAATACGTACTCCAGCGCCTCTTCCATTTCGTGGCTTGGGCGCGGTTTCACGTCCACGCGCAGCGCGTCTTCGGTCTGCTTGTAGGTGTAGCTGCCCCAGGCGACGGCCATTTTTGAAAAGATAATCGTCCACGTGTCGGGGTTCGGAATCATATGCAAGCCATACTTGCCCGGGGGCAACGGCTTGCCTTCGATTGACACGGGCGTGCTGAACTCAATCGTCGTGTTCTCGTTCGCGCCCGCGCGCCAAACCTGACCGAACGGAACCAGCCCGCCCCAGATCTTGCGACCATTCACGAGCGGCCGGTGATAAGTGATCGTGATGTCGGTTACGGCAATGCGTTGCTTCACCTGGGCAGCTTGGCTCGCGAGAGGCAGGTCAAGATCAGTTTGTGAGTTCGATCGCGATGCTGCGCCGAAAACGAGCGCGCCCGCGATCGCAGTGAATAGGAGAGAGTTCAATTTCATCGTGTGTGCGTGAGGAGAGACGTTAGTAGTTGAAGAACGAAGGGAATGCCAGCGCTTTTCGACGGCGAGCAAGCCTTTTCGCTGGACGCAGTCGTGCAGTGGCAGCAGCTTCGGAACGTCTATGAAGATTCCCGCGCCCTTCCTCCTATTGCCAGCTCTCGTCCTTCTCATTTCGCCGCTGAATGCACAGGAGAAAAAAGGGCGCATTAGTCCACACGAGACGATTAACGCCGCGATCGATGGGAATCAGATCACGCTTGTCTATGGCCGGCCCTACACGAAGGATCCGAAGACCGGCGAGAAGCGCAAAATCTGGGGCGGAGTC
>DATMPQ010000084.1:0-7704 GCA_035567015.1 Chthoniobacterales bacterium
CGGAATGATCCGCCACCGAGTTCCGATCGGACTTGGTCGCCGCCGAACCTGCCGAATTACGAACGCGAGCTTGCCGAATATCATTTCAACGAAGCGCAAGGCAGCTCTCACGTTTCAATTAATCCACGAAAGATCTACGGCCTCGCCGAGTTGATCGACATCGCCGAGCGAAACAATCCCGACACGCGAGTCGCCTGGGAACGCGCTCGGCAGGCGGCCGCTGCGGTTGGTTTGAGCGAGAGCGCTTACTACCCGTTCCTCGTCGCATCCGCGGCCGCAGGCTACGACCGCGCCTTCATTCCGTTTCCCACATTGGCGTTTAACGAAAAGAAACTGTTGATGAACCCGAGTCTGCGCGATGTTTCGATCACGGGCGGTAGTTCGCTTGTCACAGAGGCTCAGGTTTATCGCGGTGAGTTGGACGCGAAATGGTTGTTGCTCGATTTCGGCGAGCGCAGCGCAACGGTCGCAGCGGCCAGGGAACAACTGATGATGGCTAACGTTGGCTTCAACGGGACTCATCAGAAAATTGTGTTTCAGATAACCGAACGCTTTTATCAACTCGGGACGGCGCACCAAAAAGTTCTGGTCAGCCAAAGCGCATTGGAAGCTGCGCAAACAGTGGAGCAAGCAGTGCAGGCGCGTATCGACAACGGCCTTGCGACCAAGCCTGAGCTCCTCCAGGCACAACAGCAGACTGCGCAAACCGCGTTCGATGTTGAAGCAACCACCGGCGCCGAGAGCGATGCGCGAGTTGCGCTGGTCGAGAGCATCGGACTGTTGCCAACCGTGCCACTGAACGTGGCCGACCTCCGGCAAAGATCGACATCCGATCAAACAAACGGTTCGGTCGATGAACTGATCGCGCGAGCATTGTCGCAACGGCCCGATCTGGTGGCAAAGCTGGCTAGCGTCCGCGCGAAACAGGATGAGATTCGCAAAGTTCGCGCTGAGTATTATCCGAAAGTGGCGGTCGATGCTCACGTCAGCGAAACCGAGCTCGATGTCAGCATCGCTCACTCAGATTACTTCGGAGATCATCGCCCCACTTACGGAGTTTTTTTGACGGCGAGCGTTCCGATCTTCGATGGATTTGGACGGCGCCACAAAATGGAAATGGCCGAGGCGGAATTACACAGCGCGGAGAACGAACTCGCCGGCGCGCGCGATTCCGCCGTGCGCGAAGTATGGAAAGCCGACACCGATTTTAAGACTGCGCTGCGCAAACAGGAATCGGCGGCCAAGCTCGTGACCGCATCGCAAAATGCGTTCGACGCGGTGCTCGAATCGTACAAGAACGGGCTCAGCACTTACCCTGAGATAGTTAGTGCGCAGCGAAATCTGGCGTCGGCGCGCAGCGTGAGTCACGACACGCAGGCCGCAATCTACACAGCGGCGAGCGCACTCGCGTTGAGCACCGGGGATTTGGCAAGGCCTTCCGTGCATGGACGCAGACCGATTCGACCCTTGGGAAGATGAAAGCCAGGATCTTGAAACTTGTGGCTGCCACGCTGGTGCTGCTCGTCATCGCTTTTCTCGCAGTGCAATTGTTCGGTCACCATTCACCGACTGTCGATATTCTCGGCTCATATTTCCCGGCCTGGATGGTCTGTATCTTAAGCGGTCTGGCATTGACATTCGTCGCGCATTGGATTGTTCAGATTAGCAAACTGGAATCGTACCTCGGTCCGGCTCCGCTGATCTACTCGTGCCTGATGATCATCTTCACGTTCGCAACTTGGATTCTGGTTTACCAGAACTGACCAATGATGCACCACCAAGCGCCTGATTCAGATCTTGTGAAGTCAGCGAATCCAGTGCCACCGAGGGACGACACCGAACGACACAAATTTGTCCGCAAAATCGTCAGTCTAATCGTAGTGGCCAGCGCGGTGGTGATCACTCTCTACGTGTGGGGAATCATCGAGCGGCATCCGCGGACCGACGATGCGACTGCTCGCGCGAATGTCGTGGGCATTGCGCCGCGTGTGAGTGGTCAAATCCTCAAGCTGAATGTGCAGGACAACCAGGCAGTAAAGGAAGGCGACGTGCTTTTCGAAATCGACCCCGAGGATTACAGACTCATCCTGGAAAAGGCTAAAGCTGAGTTGGCCACTCTGGATCAACAGCTCGCACAAGCCCATGACACTTTGCACCGCCTGGAACCACTCCTGCCCCATGGCTTTACGACCGCCGACGCTGTCGACAAAGCCCGAACCGCAGTGACAACTCTACAAGCTCAGCGCCGAGGTGCGATCGCGACCATCAATCTCGAGGAACTCCATCTCTCCTACTGCAAGGTCGCCGCACCTTTTTCCGGACGTGTCATCAATCTCAACATTTCGGCCGGCGCCCATGTTACCGCCGGGGTTCCCGTCTTCTCGTTGCTTGACACGGGCAAATGGTACGTGATCGCGAATTTTCGCGAGGCCGAAGTTCGGCACATGGCTCCGGGCAGCGAAGCGATTGTTTACCTTTCTTCCGCGCCGAATCAACGATTTCGCGGGAAGGTGCAAGGAATCGGGTGGGCAGTGAAACCCGAAGGCGAGATCGATCTACCGCCCTCGGGAGTTCCGTACGTGAAACGCGAACTGAACTGGGTGCGCGTCGCGCAACGATTCCCTGTCCGTATCGAAGTCGAAAATCCCGACCAAGATCTTTTCCGGATGGGCGCGTCCGCCGTGGCGATTATCAAAGATCCATCCGCTAGATGAGCTCGCACGTGCTTGTGGTGAGTAGCTGGCTTTTCGCCTCGCCCCTTAGTGAAGGGGAGAGGATTGAGGTGAGGGGTTCCTTGATCCTCATCATAAAGGTAGCAAACCCTCACCCTACCCTCTCGGCGCTCCACCCCGGTCGCGATCCCAGGGAGGCGGAACTGTTGAGTCAACCACATACATGAGCGCGACGTTTGTCGAAGCGCGACCGATCGATTCCGATTGGCTTGGCTGGCTCAAATGTGAGCTGGCGCCGACCAGCGCGCGCAAGATTAGAACAGCCATCATGGTCGGTGGCGCGGTCTTGTGCGTGATCATTTCGATGACGCTGCAAGTCCCGGAGCTGGCTACCAGTGCCTACATGGTTTTCTTCATCTCTAAGGAGAGCAAGCTACTCACGAAAATTACCGGAGTGGGTGCAGTTATTGTTCTGACCATCAGCATTGGCGCCACTCTCCTACTTTACAAATTCACTTATGGTCATCCGGAATTGCGCATTCCCGGAATGGCAATCGCGCTGTTTCTTGGAATGTGGTTGTCCCGCGTTCTTGTGATCGGGCCACTTGGATTCCTTTTTGGCTTTGTCGTCGCTGTCTCGCAATCCGTTGGCGAAGAAATTCCGTTACCTGAACTATTGGTTCGTGAACTTCTGTGGCTATGGGTGGCACTGGCGTACGCCATCGCGGTCACCGTCGTGCTGAACTTGCTGTTTCTGCCGGACCCGCCGAAGGCCGCTGAACATCCACCGAAACCGAAAGGGTCCGAGCCGGACAGGCGTGGTTTATTTGTGCCGGATGCGTTCACGAACCCCGCGCACGTGCATTTTGCCCTCAAAGTCACTTTCGCCGCGATGTTCTGCTACATCGTTTATGAGGCGATCGATTGGTCGGGAATCCATACGGCGTTCATCACCTGCACGTTCATTGCGCTCGAGAGCACTGAGGCAACGCTTTACAAGGGAACTCTGCGAATCGTGGGCTGCGTGATTGGCGGAGCGCTCGCGCTTTTCTCCATCGTATTCCTTATGCCACACATGGAAACGATCGCGTCGCTCGTTGTGCTCGTCGCTTGTGCCTCGGCCATCGCGGGCTGGGTCGCGACCGGAAGCCAACGAATCAGTTATGCTGGGCTGCAACTCGCATTCGCTTTCTTCTACAGTGTCTTTCAAGGTTACGCGCCCGACACTGATCTCGACAACGTTCGCAATCGTGTCGTTGGAATTCTCTTCGGACTCCTCGTCACCGGGCTCGTCTTCCAATACATCTGGCCGGAGCGAGCAAGCCAGCGAAACTCGAAATGAAATCAGTGCGCGTAGCATTTTGTTGTGTGGCCCTGTTCGCGTCCTGCGGTTGCGCCCATCTCGCGACAGTAAAGCAAACGCGGCCAGTAGTTCCGGCAACCGGAAGTGACAAACAACTGCAGCCGGCGATTCAGCGCTTGGCCGCTTGGGAACGAGAACAGCCGTTAGTTTCGTTAGGCGGCAACCTCTTCGCCGCCAGATTCTCGTTGAATGTTTTGGAGCAGCAGCCGGACAACCTGTCCGCGCGAAATCTTTACAATTTCTCGGTAGCGCGCGCGGTTGCAAACGTCGAGCGCGCGAACATTCAACCGTGGCGACGCGAAGTTTCAGTAACTGTCGATCAAACAAACTGTCTTCTTACGACTCCGAAGCCCGTTGATCAGGAACACGATCCGAGTCGATACGATTTGTTTCCGACCGACAGCTTGAAAATCAGCGGTCAATTTTTCAAAACGCATCCGTCGATAAGCGGAATCGGTGCGCCGTTGGTTGCTGTAGGTCGCCTAGAAAATCCGCGGTCTCGCGAGCAGTTTAAGCTTCGTCGTGTTTACGCACCGGTGACGGCGGTAATTAAATTCGCGGACAAGCGAGCGGAGTTGGAATTTGTCGATCCGATGAAAACGGAGCGCGTCGCGATCGGCAAACGAACTTTCCCGTTGGCCATCGATCTTAATGCGCCCACCGCGATGTTGATCGCGCGAGAGCGACCGGAGCGACTCGGATTCGCCCGCGTGATCAATCCGCAAAAATACGCAGACACGACGCGGTTAACTCAGCTGCAGCAATTCGATCCCGCGCGGACGCCTGTGATTTTCGTGCACGGTCTGCAAGAAACTGGAGCGAGCTGGGCCCCGATGATCGACACCCTCCGCAATGACCCCTGGATAAGAGGTCATTACCAATTCTGGTTCTTCAGTTACCCCAGCGGTTATCCTTATCCGTATTCAGCCGCGCTGTTCCGCCAAGATCTCGATGGAATCGATCGTGCGTTTCCCAACCACAAGCGCGTCGTTCTAATTGGTCACAGCATGGGCGGAATGATTTGCCGCTTAATGATCACGGACGCAGGCGACAAAATCTGGCGCGACCTTTTTGGGACGTCTCCGGCCAAAACGCCGTTGGCGGGTGACGGGCGCAAACTTCTCGAAGAGTCGCTCGTATTCAATCATCGGTCGGACGTTCAACGAGCGGTATTCATTTCAACACCGCATCGCGGCAGCAGGTTCGCGTCCGGCTGGATTGGACGGATTGGTTCAGGTCTCGTCAGAACTCCCCGCCTCTTCACCCCGATTTACCAGGAAATGAAACCGCTTCTGGTCGACGATCCCACCGCCGCGGCGTTCAAACGCATGCCGAACAGCGTGGACACGCTCGAGCCTAACGATCGGTTTGTGCTCGCGGTAAACAAACTTCCCATAACCCCCGGCATTCCGTATCACTCGATCATGGGAGACCGCGGCCGCGGCGACACGCCGAACAGTTCCGACGGCATCGTTCCGTACTGGAGCTCGCATCTCGACGGCGCAGAGTCGGAATTAATCGTGAATTCGGATCACGGGGCGCAATACAATCAGCAGGCGATTCGAGAAGTTGAACGGATTCTCAAAAAAAACCTGACTGCCAAGAAGTGATGAAGGGAATCCTTGTTGTTGTTTTTGTGGCGATGTCGATCCAGCTCGTGCGCTGCGCTGAGACACCTGCTCTGATTGAGCGACCCGCATCAGGAAACAGTCCAACTCAGATCTCGGTCGGAATCTGGGTTGTGGATATCAACAGCATCGACAGCGCACAGCAAAACTTCACCGCCGACATCGCTGTTGTGCTGCAGTGGAAGGACGCTCGCCTTGCCCATACGGGAACCGGACAGGCGCACTACGCACTCGATCAAATCTGGACTCCACGAGTGGCTATCGCGAATGAAACCAGTTCGGTCACTCGCAAGTTTCCGGACTCAGTCGAAGTCGAACCCGACGGCACTGTGATTTATCGGCAACGTTATGTCGGATCGTTCACGCAGTCTTTACGGCTGCAATCTTTTCCGTTCGACCGGCAGGCGTTTCATATTCACTTGGTTGCGATTCGATATCGGCCTGACGAAGTGGTGTTTGTGCCAGATGAGAACTGGATCCGTGATGGACTCCAGGAGGCGGCCGGCATCTCGCCGTCGATAACCCTGCCGGACTGGACCCTGGAGAAATGGGGCGCCAAAGCACGCGTCTATGCGCTGAAACCTGGAATGCAGTATTCGGGTTACGTTTTTGAATTCACCGCCTCGCGTAACGTGCAGCACTACATTTTCAAAGTGCTGCTTCCGTTAGTTCTGATCGTGATGATGTCGTGGGCTGTTTTCTGGATCGATCCAAACACCTCCAACTCGCAAATCAGCATCGCGGTTACATCGATGCTTACACTGATTGCTTACCGTTTCGCGGTTGACAGCCAACTGCCGCGCCTACCTTATATGACGCGCCTCGATAGTTTTTTTCTAACGAGCACGCTGCTCGTTTTCTTTTCGCTGATCGAAGTTTTGGTAACGACAATTCTCGATAACAAACAGCAGACGGAGAGAGCCAGGAAAATTGATCGCTACTGCCGCGTCATCTTCCCTGTGATTTTCCTCTTGGCTTCAATGAGCATCTTTGTTCATCCACGCGGCTGAGCTTCATATTAATTCGCCGTTGTGATTCAAAGTCACTCGCAACACGTCTCTTCGAAGTCAGTCGCTCCACGAACTGGAAACGAAACCGTACTTGCTGGCTAATATCCGGGACATCCGGCAAAATTGTCGGCCTATCCAATAGTTAGGCGTCATCAAACACGCGGCCGAACAGCTTCAAGGTAGACAAATATGACAAAGACGAAAAAGAGCATCGTATTCTGCCATGGTATCTGGGCTGACGGCTCTTGCTTCAACAAGGTGATCCCGACACTTCAGGCGGAAGGTTACGAGGTGATTGCCGCTCAATACGGCCTCGACACGCTTGAAGGCGACGTCGCCACGGTGAAACGGACGCTTGGGCGGCTAGCAGCCCGGCCATCCTCGTCGGCCACTCCTACGGCGGAAGCGTCATCACGGCCGCAGGGATCGACGACCGTGTCGCCGGCCTCATCTACATTGCTGCACTCGCCCCAGACGCTGGCGAGACCTCGCAGAGTCAGATAAGCCAGTTTCCGACCACAGACGTTTCTCCCATATCGAAGTCGCGAACGGGCGCATCTGGATGCTCCCAGAAGGCGTCGCATGCTTCGCCGGAGACTTGTCAGAGCAGGAGCAAAAGGTTGTCTGGGCTACCCACTTCGCGCCTGCTGCGGACCTGTTCACCAAGAATGTCGCGGGCACTGCTTGGAAGTCGAAACCGAGCTGGTACATCGTGGCCACCAATGACCGCACCGTGCAACCTGAGCTGGAATGCTTGTGGCGAAGCGCATGGGCGCCACCATTCACGAGGTCGACAGCAGTCACGTCTCGATGCTCTCCAACCCCAAACTCGTGATCGACGTCATCCGTACCGCCGCAAACGCGTAAATTGCTCCTTTCAAGAGAGAAAAGATGGTGCGCGGTAGAGGTTTCGAACCTCTGACCCCTACCGTGTCAAGGTAGTGCTCTACCACTGAGCTAACCGCGCATAAAGATTAGTGCTTGGTGGATAAGTGATTAGTGATTGGTGATGAGTCAAGGAGCTGGCGAAG
>DATMPQ010000085.1:0-7577 GCA_035567015.1 Chthoniobacterales bacterium
GTCCCAGGCGAACCGGTTCATTCCCTCGTTCGCAGGAATCGTCTTCACCCGTTCCACGCGATCCGGCCATTCCGGCGGCTGTTCGCCTTCTTTTTTCTCCTTGCTCGAGAGATGCCTAACGAGTTTGCCGGAAGCGTCGAGAATATCGAGGGTCACTTCATCCTTCGGCGCCGTCTTGAAATAGTAATCGATGATTGCGCCCGGCGGCGGGTTGTCGCCCACCGGCTGGCGTTTGTCGAACTCTTCGGGGTAATGCAAACGCAGCGCAGTTTCCGGTTGATAAAGAACCGTGTCCGCTTGTGACGATTGCATTGCGACTTGCCGCAACGGCGTGACGTCATCCAGCACCCAAAATGATCGGCCGTGGGTTGCGGCAACGAGATCGTCGTCTTTGACCACGAGATCGTGAATCGGAGACTGCGGCAGATTCAATTGCAGCGGTTGCCAATGCGTGCCGTTGTCGAACGAAACGAACACGCCGAGCTCGGTGCCGGCGTAAAGCAGCCCGGGTTTTCTCGGATCTTCACGCACCGCGTGCACGTATGCACCGTCGGGAATTCCGCTTACAATCGCGCTCCAGGTTTTGCCGAGATCGGTCGTTTTGAAAATGTAAGGTTTGAAATCGTCGAGTTTATGTCGGTCCACCGCTACGTAAGCGGTGTTACCGTCATGCGGCGAAGCTTCGATCAGATCGACCGTGCTCCACTCCGGCATCTTCGGCGTCACGTTGCTCCAATGTTGTCCATCATCAGTGGTCACGTGAACGAGGCCGTCGTCGCTTCCTGCCCAAAGCGTTCCTTGTTTCACCGGCGATTCAGCCAGTGCGAAAACCGTGTCGTAGTACTCCACTGAGGTGATGTCATTGGTCAACGGGCCGCCGCTCGGTTGCTGTTTCGATTTATCGTTCCGCGTCAGGTCGCCGCTGATTATGTTCCAGCTCTGGCCGTGATCGGCCGATTTGAAGACGCATTCCGCGGCGGTGTAGAGGACATCGGGATTGTGCGGTGAAAGCATGAGCGGCGAAGTCCATTGGAAACGATGGGTCAGATCGGCCGCACCATGTCCGGAGTTATCCAACGGCACCGGACTGATGTCCTGGTCGTCCTCTTTGCTTTTGTCGTAGCGAACGGTGTAGCCTTCGCTGTTTGAGTAAATGATGTGCCAGTCGCGCGGATCGGGCACGACGAAGCCGCATTCGCCGTCACCCGCCTGAAACCAATCTTCCCGACCGATCGTTCCGGAATCGGTGCGGCTGGCAATGCCGACGTTCGAGTTGTCCTGCTGCGCGCCATAAATGTGATACGGAAACGCGTTATCGACCGCGACGTGATAAAATTGCGCGGTCGGCTGATTGTTCTGTGTCGTCCAGGTCTTTCCGCTGTCGGTTGAAATACTTGCGCCGCCGTCGTTCACATTCGCGATCCGATTTGGGTTTTGCGGATCGATCCATAGGCCGTGATGATCGCCGTGGCGGGCGGGTAAAAGTGTAAAATTCTTTCCGCCATCGACCGACCGGAACAATCCAGTGTTGACCAGATAAACCGTGTCCGCTGATTTTGGATCGGCGTAAACTTTGCTGAAATACCAGGCGCGCTGACGAAAGCGGCCATCGTCGTTGACGCGAGTCCAATGCTGGCCTGCGTCATCGGAGCGGTAAAGCCCGCCCTCCTTCGCCTCGATGATCGCGTAAATGCGATTCGGGTCTGCGCCGGAAACAGCCACACCGATTCTTCCGAGAATCCCATCCGGCAGACCGTTACCTTCAAGATGTTTCCAGGTGACGCCATTATCTTCCGAGCGATACAAACCGCTGCCCGGCCCGCCGCTCGAGAAAAACCACGGCTGCCGCCGCGCCTGCCAAAGCGACGCAAAAACGATGTTCGAATTATTTGGGTCGAACACGACATCAATGCCGCCTGTGTTTTCGTCTTTGCTCAAAACTTTCACCCATGTTTTGCCGCCGTCAGCGGTGCGAAAAATCCCGCGCTCCTGATTTGGGCCGAACGCATGTCCCAGCGCCGCTACCAGCACGATGTCAGCATGTTTTGGATCGACGATCAGCGCGCCGATTTGATGGCTGTCTTTCAACCCGATGTTCTTCCATGTCTTTCCCGCATCGATCGATTTATAAACGCCCATGCCGTAAGTGGTGTTGCCGCGAATGGCCGCTTCGCCCGTGCCCGCGTAAACGACATTGTGGTCGGAAGGCGCAACCGCAATCGCGCCAATCGATGAAATGTTTTCCTTATCGAAAAGCGGCGTCCAGTTTGCTCCGCCATCGATTGTCTTCCAAACGCCGCCCGCAACCGCGCCAAAATAATAAGTGTCCGGCTCGCCCGGAACGCCCTCGATCGAAAGCGCGCGTCCACCGCGGAACGGTCCGATTTGTCGCCACTGCATACCCTTAAACAATTTTTCGTCGATCGCGCCGGCGGGAGTCGCGGTCGGTGATGGCGTACCCGCACGCGTGCCAGTGGGCGATGGAACAGCTGGACCTCCGCCGCGAGGTGTCGGGTTGGCCGCAAACGCAGAAGCGAACACAAAGGCGGCCAAAATGAGTTGATGCGCCAATCGACGGCGCAGAATGGACGTGATCATCCGGCTAAGGTGAGAAGGTTGCCGCGGCGTTCAACTAGAATGTCGCGTCCGGGGACAAATCACGTGCGAGGGTTGTTCTGCCGGCTTCTGTTAAAACGTGTATCCGGCAATTGCGCGTAGTTGAAAATCTGGTTCGTCCGGAGCGCGAGTAAATTGAGCGAGCCCGGTGATAGTCGCCCACCATTTCCCCGCGTGTATCGAAACGTTCGGTCCGCCGGAAATTACCGGGTGCTCGCCTCTCGACCATTCCGGGAATGCGATCTCGTGCATGCATTCCACGCCGATTGAGAAATGCCGGTTCAATTCGTAACTTCCGCCGATCGATTGCTGGAACTGGGCCTCGCGTTCGGCGAGTTCTTTGCCCTGCCAGATAGCTTCCAGTGTGGCGTTGTAGGCCAGAACGAATGGTCCGAAATTTTTCTGCCCGATTAATTTCGACTCCGATCCGAAACGGTGATCGCCTCCTTCAATCTCTTCATAGACTGCCAAACCGATTGGCTCCTTCTCTGGGTTGTAGATGTTGTAGATCAACTCGAGCGCTGCATCGGAGAACGCGACACGATTGCTCGGTTTCGAGTGCACATAACTCCAGTCGGCCAGATAAATGCTGGCTTGCAGCTTATTCGTGACGCCGAATTCGATCTCGTGTCGAAAATCGATTTCCTGAAAGCTGTGGTCCGCCGGCTTCCGCGTTTGCCACGTTATCCAGTTTTCTAATTCAACCTCGCCAGGCTCTTCAATAGTCGCTTCGTAAACGTAGGTGAAATGGCGCGGATCGGCGAATGAGGAAACGGCCGGCAAGATCGACAGGCACAAGACAAGGAAGGGCGATTTCCAAATCGCCCCGGCGGACTGGAGACCGCCGCTCCTTGACTCGGCGGACTCCATCTGGATTACGAAACCGTTTCCAATCGCTCTGTGATTGCGATCTTGGCCTCAGCAACTGTGGTGGCAGCCGTGTCGGCTGCATTGGTTTGGAGCGCAGGCGACACGCCTGCCTCCAGAGAACTCTCAGCAGCTGTGGTGGCAGCCGTGTCGGCTGCATTGGTTTGAAGCGCAGGCGACACGCCTGCCTCTACAGAAGACTCCGCCGCGCCGCCGCGAAAATGCCGGGCCGCATAATAGGAACCGATCACCAAAAGCGCGGCAATGAGTTGCGCAGCGATCGTTTCGTAAGTGGGGAACACCGCAAACCACATTCCCATCCACGGCGGAATAAGATTCGCCAGCGAGCTAATTTCGGTTTTCGAAATCCAATGCGCAAGTTGCATCTCTTGCGCTTGTTCGCCCACCATCACGAGCAAGACGACTCCCAAAAGGATGCCGGTTGTGATCAGCATCTTACGATAGGGGAGGCGCTGCTGAAGAACGAAAGTAAGAACCGCGACCATGCCGGAGAGCACGATACCAAGCAGCGCGCCTTTCAAGACCACGCCTCCTCCCAAACGCAGATTGTAGCTTTGCAGGAAAAGTACGACCTCGAAGCCTTCGCGATAGAGGGAGGTGAAACCGAGCAGGATCAATCCCCATTGCAGACGTCTTCGAGAGATTTCCGCGGCCGCCCCATTAGCGAGCAGTGTTCTTCTCCGGCGATTGTGGGCGCGAATCCAGCCGCCCCAATAAATTTTGTGGAAGAACCAATTCATGATCACGAGCAGAACGATCACGGCAAGAAGTCCGGTTGCAGCTTGCAAGTCCAGTGCTGGAACACTCTCGGTCAGTTGACCGACGAACCCGACCGCGATGAACCACGTGATCAACGTCGCAAGGAAAGCGATACCTGCACCTAGCGCGACCGGTCGGCGATGCGCCTCTTTATTTCCGGTCATGCTCGCCGTGATCGCTGCCAGCACCAGGATGCATTCGAGACCTTCGCGGAAAACGAGAACGCCAATATCCAGAAACGCGACGGTCGGACTAGTCTTCGGTTGCGTTGGGTCCGGCGCGCCATGGGCGGCCAACCCTTGCCATACGATCATCGCGATCACGCAGGTCGCAGCCAGGAAGATGCCGACCCGAAAGGCGGTGCGAGTGACGCGGTGGCGTGACGATATCGGTGTCACGCTGAAAACGTTATCACATGAGCAAGACCGCCGCTGCCGGTCGGTTGCGTTTTTTTAGCGGCGGCTTGCTCCGAGATTCACGCCAAAACATGATCATTGTAGCCGCCTCGCTCTGCCTGCCGCGCCGAAATCAATGAAGGCGGGTCGAGGCGTTCGATCTAGTCCGAGCAGTCGCCGCGGCGACTTGGTTTCCGTGTCTCGCCGAAACAATCTTTCCAAAAGTTCGCCCCGGCGGGACACCGGAGCCGGCACGCGAGACGCCCGCACACGGGCGGGCAGGCTGTTCGCTACCCAGGATTGCCCGCCGTTGTTTGGCCAAACGGAAGATCAAACGCAAGGGCACTTCGCAAGTGAGATTCTGGCCTCACCAATCACGATTCACGGATCACGATTCACGGATCACGATTCACGTTCTGCGTTCCCGGCCTGGTCGCCGTGTCCGCCTTATATCACTGACCCGGCACCGGGGACGGTGATCCGAAAGCATTGGAACGATCAAAGCTTCCGCTTTGTCCGTGTCCCTCACCGCCCCGGTGACGTTGGCGATGATGGTCAGAGTCCGCCGACGAGTCATCGTTGTGGGCACAGGCCAAGCTGAAAAGCGCGCAGCCCAGGCAAAGAAGAGAAAAAAACTGGACTTCGTGAAACCGGATTTGAAGCGATTCAACGTTGTCATGTGCCCGTCTTGAAGCAAATGACAGGATGAAACAAAGAATGGTTACAAAGTCGTACAGTGTGAATCCCGGAAATCGCAGCGAGAGCCGCGGTGCAGGAGGCTTCACGAATCACTATTCACTGATCACGATTCACGTTCTGCGTCCTGGTCGCCGCAGCGACTTGGCTTCGGAGTCTCGCCGAAACGAACTTTGTCTTTCGGATCCAGCCTAAGCCGGAGGGTTTAGCATGTGTAAATTACCTACCGGTGACACCGGAACGTATCGCGAATCGCGTCCAGTTGCTTCCACATGTTTCCATCGCGTGGCTCAAGCGACATACCGAAGAAGAAGACTGTGTTGTTTGACGTTCCGCAACCCGAGATCATCCGAACCTCGGAGTTCAACGTGATGATTTTGCCATGGGTATCGTAGATGGTTTCGGTTCCGCTGAACGCCCGAGCCGCTGCGCCTCCGAACGTCGGCGACGACGCTGAATCTTCCTTGTAGGTTACCGATACTTTGGAAAGATCGGGCGTGAATTTATAGGCTCCGCCTCGCTCCACGGCCAGCCCGCGAAACCACGTTAACATATCGGACTGCAACTGTTCCGCGCTCAGCATCGATGTACCTTCCAGCGACATAAAGATTACATAAGAGTGATATTCGGGAGAGTCAGTCCTATTGAAGTTCGGCGAAAAGAAGAGGTCTACGAAGCCGTGATAGGGGAGTGTCGGCGCCCATGGCAAGGGAAACGGAACACGTGGGTCGCTATCCCAAATCCCAGGAACCACATACACGAATGGATCGGACGCGGGATTCAAATGCGGCGGAAATGGCGTTCGGACGAGAGTGATCTCCGATTTGCTGCCGTCGAACCTTGCAACGGTCAGACGGACCGTGCCGCCAACAGGTCCGTCAATCTCCTTGTCCATGATCTTGGAGAATTCGCGTCCCGCCACGGGCACTCCGTTGACTGCGAAGATGAAGTCGCTGGAATGGATGCCGGCTTTGGCGGCGGGCGAGTCTTCAAATACATGCAACACGGCCAGAACGCCACGGTGGTTCGGTTCCTTCTCGGAGAAGAGCTGGCGGAGAAAGATTCCGACCGTGCCACGGTCGTCCGCTGAGGCGCGCAACGGCGCCGAGGAAACCAGAAGAGTGAGGGAGACGGCCAGCGAAGCAAAGACACAACGGACTATTTGGGAAGAAAACACACCGATTGCGACCGAATGATAATTGCAATCAGTAATCGGAAACCGATTCGTCCGGGATCCGCCTGCATCCTCGCGGTTGATAATGAGATTTGTTTCTGCTGTTGGCTTCATAAGTTTCTATTCGTTCATTCCTTTGAAATGCATTCGCAGCGTGATCAGATTCAAGAATTTTTTTGCGATTCTGGCACCTGTTGCAATGCGCGTGCCACTTCTTTGATCGAAGTCGTAACATGTTATACATGAGCGACTCGCGATTGGCGATCTTAACAGTGCCGCGCATGAATCGCTTCACTCTTGGGACGATATCATCCCGATCTTGGGACGAAGATCGACCCCGCAGAATCGCCGTTAACGCGCATGGAACCAGAACTCTTGTTCGTATCTGAGGTAGAATTCAGTGGACACACGCGACTCGCCGAAACGAACTTTGTCTTTCGCTCCAGCTTTAAGCCGGAGTGTTTAGCAGGCGTAAATTATGCGTATGAAAGTCCTTTATTTTTCCCGGTTACTTCATCTCATTAGCTAATCTATGATTAAATTCCTCCTCGGTTTTGTTGTTGGAATCTGTCTGCTCCTGCTGGCTGGTTATCTCTTCGTTACTCGGGGCGGAATCTTCATGGGGACAAAGGGCGGCCCGTTGCCGATGGAACAATTCCTTATGAACGAGGCCCTTGATGCCTCCATCGGGAGAAGCTCCTACGATGAGTCGTTACTTCCTGCGGACGAGACCAACCTTCTCGCCGGCGCTCACGTCTATCAGCAGAACTGCGCAGCGTGTCACGGCCGGCTCGATCAACCAGCTTCCGCCATCGCGAAACGGTTTTACCCGAACGTGCCGCAGATGCTTCCACCGGGCAAAGGCGTGACCGACGATCCCGTCGGCGCGACTCACTGGGTGGTGAAGAACGGAATCCGGTTTAGCGCGATGCCTTCGTTTGAGGTAAAACTGACCGATCAAGAGATCTGGCAGGTGAGTCTTTTCCTGCACAGCGCCGACAAATTGCCTCCAAAGGTTCGGGAAGCCTTCCGTCAGCAGGGTTCGAATT
>DATMPQ010000086.1:0-7631 GCA_035567015.1 Chthoniobacterales bacterium
GCCGAGAGAAATGCCAAGACCGGCGCCGCTTTGTCGTTTTCAGGCTGGCGTCATGTCGAGCAGGAAGGTTGGACAGGAGTGGTGCAAGAGAGAAATGGTGTCTGTTTTATGGCGGCGTTGCATGGCCGGGAAAAAGACCTGGCGCCATATGTTTCGAAAACGAAGGAATAAGGCAGCGCCGTTGACACCCGGCGGCGCGCCATTGAATCTTGTCGCCACAATGCCAGGGTAGCTCAGCGGTAGAGCAGGGGACTCATAAGCCCTTGGTCGGGAGTTCAATTCTCCCCCCTGGCATTTTCCAAAATGGCGTGGATCTATATTCTTCGTGGTTCCGGCGGCCGGCATTACATTGGCTCAGCGGTTGATCTTGATGGCCGTTTTGCACAGCATTTACGTGGTCATACTGCGACGACAAAGCGCCTCGGAGACAAGATCGAGATTGTAGCGAGGAAGGAAGTCGCGACGCTAAGTGAAGCTCGCAAGATCGAACGCATGTTAAAGGCGAAGAAGAATCCGCGGCTGGCGATTTACCATCTGAAGCAGTAAGAGCAGCCCCGAAAGCATTCGGGGTTGGTCGGGAGTTCAATTCTCCCCCCTGGCATTTTGATTGGAGATTGCGGATTACGGATCGCGGATTGATTGAACGTTGGACGTTGAATGTTGAGCGTTGGACGTCTTCTGAAACATTATTCGAGCCCGATTGATTCGCTCGCTCCCAACTTGCGAACCCTACGGGCTTCGTCTATGTCGCTCGGTTTAGGTCGGTTCAATTCTCCCCCCTGGCACTTTAATCGGGCGTTGGATGTTAGGCGTTAAAACGCTTCTAACCTGGCTTGGCAGGGCGGGACTCCAGCCTGCTCGCGAAAGCTTTCGGAGTCGAGCCGACAAACCGAAACGCGCAAGAGATTTCACGGCTCCGCAAAGCGTCGCCCTACCGGGGAAAAGCGGGAGAGCAGACGGGAAAGCGGAGCGGAACTCAAGCGAGGCTTATGTGCTTAGTCTTCGGATCGGCGCAGCGCTACGGCACTGTGATTCTCAGAATCTGCCCCATGCCGACCGGTGGTGGACCAAAGCCAACGTTTGAGACATAAAGTGCACCATCTGGCCCCAAGGTTATGCCGGTGGGGAAGAAGAGTCCCGACGCGATCTCTGTTTGATGGCCCGATGGATCAACTCGTACCACTTTGCCAGTGAAAGGCGTAGGGTTACCGGTCGCTGTGCTGGTCTCCAACACGTACATTCGATCTCTTCCATCGAAAACTACGCCGAGAATGGTGGTGAGTCCTTGGGCAAAAACGCTTATGTGACCACTCGGTGTGATCTTCAAGATCTTGGAAGAGCCCGGAACAATCGGGAAAGTATTAAGGTTTCCTACATAGAAGTTGCCGTGATAGGCGATCGCCGTCGGCACGATGTGGCCCTGGCTCGCAGAAATGTCAGCGACACGGGAGATTTGACCCGACGTCGTGATCTTATCCAGCTCGCCGTGGTTTGGTTCAACAGCGTATAGATTACCGCCGACCGCTATCATGCTGTACCAGGTTCCGTCGGGTTCAAAGTCGGCAGGATTGGGATTTTGGACAGGATTAGCCATCACAAACGCGCTCAGGTTAGCAATTAGATCCGTGGTGCCGTCTGCATTAACGCGGATCACGCCATTGGGCATCTCCGGTACCTGCGGCACACCGTGCGAGCAGCCAGCGCCGCCGAGCAAGATATAAAGGGTGTCTCCGATAAAGGCGACATCGGCTGCGCCACTAATCAGGCTGCCAGTCTGCGGATTTGTCTGACTGGACGGAAGATTATCCACTGCTGTTGTGACAACGCCGTTGGCATTGATCTTGGAGATGCGCGAGCCAGTGATGCTACCTGTGTACGGCCCTACGTCAGGGACCTGTTCGCAGCAGCCGACAGTCGAGTTCGCTCCGCCAATGCCCCCTTCGGCAACATAAAGGTAGCCGTCGGGCCCAAACTTCAGACCGCGCGGATTGTTCAATCCCGTGGCAAAGACCGCGACGTTGTTTGAAGTCGGTGCCGCTGCGAGATTGGTGGGTAATCCAACCGCTGCAGCTAGCGCAAGCGCGCTTAAGAGCGTTGTAAGTGTGAGTATTGTTACTGCTTGGTTCTTCATTTTTTTCATGTTTGTTTTCATAAATTGGCAGAAGTAAAGTTTGGGTTCGCGTTGATTTTGATTCGACGGCTGAGACTGCTCCGACTCGATCCGATGTTCGATCCGCTCCGGAATGATCCGCGTTTCCAAAAACTCGTCACTGACCTCACGCCGAAGCCGTCGAGACGTTGAAGGTTGTTCGTCAGGCGGGCAGTTCGACGATGGATAACGGCGATAATCTTTTTCAGAAGCTGCTGGCGGCCGGAAATTCCTACTGGCTGACGCGATTCATCATTCTTCGCCTGCTCGGTTTCGTTTATGCAGTCGCGTTTCTGGTCGCGGCGCAACAACTCGTTCCGTTGATCGGCGAGCACGGATTGACCCCGGCGAATCATTTTCTCGCCGCCATTCAATCGCAATTAGGTTCGCCCACTGAATGTATGTGGCGCGTACCGACGCTGTTTTGGTTCGGACTTTCCGATGATTTATTGCCGATCTTTTCGTGGATAGGCTTCGTTTTGTCGCTCGTCGTTCTCGCCGGTTACGCGAACGCCATCTTGCTCGCGATTCTGTGGACTATGTACATGTCGATCGTTCATATCGGCCAAATTTGGTACGGCTACGGCTGGGAAATTCAGCTGCTCGAGACTGGTTTCTTGTCAATCTTTCTCTGTCCGTTGCTCGACGGCCGCCCGTTTCCGAAATGCCGGCCGCCGCTGCTTGTCATCTGGCTTTTTCGCTGGCTCGGTTTTCGCATCATGATCGGGGCCGGCCTCATCAAACTGCGGGGCGACCCGTGCTGGCGCGATCTCACCTGCCTTTACTATCACTACGAAACGCAGCCGATCCCGAATCCGGTTAGCCGCTATTTGCATTTCGCGCCCCATTGGTTTCATCAAATCGAAACAGCCTGGAACCATTTCATCGAACTCGTTGTGCCGTGGTTTTCATTTGGACCGCGGCACGCCCGGCACATCGCGGGCGTGTTGCTGATCAGTTTTCAGGTCATTCTCGTCATCAGCGGCAACCTGTCGTTTTTGAACTACGTCACCATCATTCCGTTCCTTGCCTGCTTCGACGACACATTCCTTGGTCGCGTCCTCCCGAAATCACTCGTTAGGCGCGCCGAGCGAGCAGCTCAAGAATCAGAGCCGTCGCGCGCGCAGAACGGGCTCACGATCGCATTGTCGGTCTTGGTTGTGTATCTGAGCATCGCGCCGGTGCTCAATCTCGTTTCCGGGCGTCAGTTGATGAATTACTCCTACGATCCGCTCGATCTCGTGAACACTTACGGCGCTTTCGGAACTGTCGGCCACGAACGTCCCGAAATCATTTTCGAAGGAACCGATGACGCCTTCATCACCGGCGACACGAAGTGGAGGGAATACGAATTCAAAGCCAAACCAGGTGATCCGAATCGGCGTCCCGCGATCATCGCGCCGTATCAGCCACGCATCGACTGGCAAATCTGGTTCGCTGCCATGGCGTCACCGGCTGAATATCCGTGGACGCTTCATTTCGTCTGGAAACTTCTCCACAACGATCCCGGCACGCTCTCGCTCCTGGCTAACAATCCATTTCCCAACGCGCCGCCGCATTACATCCGGGCGCGCCTTTATCGCTACCGATTCGCGCCGCCTGGCGATCGAGCCTGGTGGAAACGCGAACCGATCGGTGAATGGCTCCCCGCTCTCTCCACCGAAGACGCCGAGTTCCGCCGCTTCCTCACCACGATGGATTGGCTGGATTAAGAATTCTTTTTGTGAAATCTGCTGCGGCGATCAGCGCAAATTACTTGCAGCGAGTAGCCGACCCGGCGTGCCGCTTTTGCGCAGATTATTTGGAGTATAAAAAGGGTCGGATCAGTTCCGCCCAATTGGTGGCGCGTCTGCCGCATATCGCGATGATCGGCGACAGTCTCTCTCGCAATGTTTATGTTTCATCCGCGCTAGGCACGTTTTGGCGGGCGCGCAGACACTATGGCAATGATTGGTTTCTTAACGCCGCCGAACCCGCCTCCGGCGGGCAGCTCCTTCACTCCGCTGAATACCGCTGGCGAATGAAGATCACACGAAGGAGCTGGGCGGCCCAGCCGGTTCTTGGAATCGGCTGTCCTCCGGACGCGAAGCGGGTCGACCCTTCGCCGGAGAGCGTTTACAGCGTCTTCGAAAGACTCGACAAGCTCACACCGCTTGTCGCCACGGAATATGGCGGACTCGGCGCTATGGTTGATAATGGGAAAGATCGCGAAATTCTTTTCCGCAAAATCCTTCGCACCCGCAATTTTTCCGGGCAAGTCACTCAATTGCTGTCGCGCGACCGATTCCCCGATCTGATTCTGATTTGGATCGGCCACAACAACGTGGATTGGGCGTGGCGATGCTCTCCGGATGAACTTGAGCACCCGGAAGAACGATTGCCGCGGCTCAGCAAAGACTTCCGAGAAAACTACACTCGGCAATTACGACGGCTCATTGCCCGGGCCCGAATTGAGCAGCATCGAGTGGCGATCGTGGTTTACGGTCTCGTCGATTTCGAATCATTTTTTAAAGCCCGCGCAATCGCCGAAGGGCTGCGAGAGAAGAATCCAAAACTGTATCCTTATCTGGGAACCGATTGTAAATATTTCATTTCCATGCGACCGAATTACCGAGGCAACCTGATTCGTCTGGTCCGCATGATAAATGAGGAACTGCGCGCGATGGTTAGCCAAATGGAGCGCGAGATCGAGCATGTCCCGAACGTGCAGTTGCAATATTCCAACGCGTTAGCAAAAGCCGATCTCAGTCCTGTCGAAGTGATTCACGCCGTCGACGGCTGGCATCCGTCTGTCGAGGGGCACAATGTTTTCGCGAAGGCGGCATTCGTTAGTCTTGCGCCAAGTTTAGAATTTCTTGGAATCAAGTGACTCCCAATAATAGTGGCTGCGGCGCCCTCGCCGCCGGTATCTGCGCCGTTCTGCGACGAGGGCGTCGCATCTACAAGCCGCGCTGTTTCAAGAGCGCGATGGTCTCGCGTAGCATGCGGTAGCCAAAGTGGCCCTGTCGCACGTGGAGCAATTCTGAGCCGCGCCATTTCTGCTGAATCTTCTCGATGTCTGCCGGACGCGTGATCAAATCGAAGTCGCCCGCCACAAACAACACGCACTCCGCGCCGCACAACGGCTCGTTGTGCATCGGTGAACTGAGATGAAAATGCCGCGCCACAAGCGACGGCTCGATTTTCGCCCGGCGCAACTCCCGCCGCATAAAGGCTGAAGCTGGACTTTCCCAGATTGCATGATCGACGTTCACGATCGGCGCCATCAACGCGACAAAACGGAAATCGCGCTCGACTATCGCGAGGAGTGCACCGATCCACCCCCCATAACTAGTGCCAAGTATGCCAAACTCGCCACAACCGCGCTCGCGCAACGCCGCCATCAATTGCCGCACTTCGATCACGCCCTGGCGTAGGCCCTCGGCGTTACGGATGAGATCGGCGGTGATCGCGAGTTCGCCATTCCAGTAGCCGCGCGGCACACGCGAATAGTGATAGGGGAGGTGCACGAAACAAGCGTTCCAGCCGAGTTCGTTGAAGTGCGCAGCCCAGCGGCGATAGCCAACATGACTCGCGGACATGAGCGCATGCAGTATGATTACCGTCGGCGCGCTCCAGCCGCGCGCGCATGGAAAGAAATCTGCACGTGCGATGTTGTTCGCGGGAAATTTCGAATCGACCGGGCTGCGCCAGGTGGCTGTTGCGCCGTAGGCATCGCCGATTGCGCTCGCGATCTCGCCATCGCGCGGCGCGGCGTAAAAATTGTGGGCCGTGAGCTTCTCGCACTGTGTGACATAGCGCTCCATCTCATCGCGGCTGCGCGCATGCAGTCGATGCCGCGACTGGACGAAATTCATCGATGCGCACACGAGCGAATCGACTGTCGTCGCGGCGAAACGCGAAAATGGCAGAGCGCGATAATGGTAGGGACGCCGCGTTGCCCCGAAAGCTTTCGGGGGTCGGTGCAGCGCGCCGACCCTACCAATCATTCGATCTCGCGGCGGGTGCGGCAGATCGTCCGGCGTGAGTTGAAATTGTTCGCGCAGCTCGGCGTAGAGAATTTTGAACGCGACGGCCAAGTCGTGCTCAATGCGCTCGCGCGCCACGGACTTCTCCAGGTCCGGAAAAGGCGAGATCAGATCGCCGAAAGCGACCCACACCGGCGTGCGCCGCAGCGGCAGCCAGTTTTTCTTCGAGTAGAGGCGATCGCTGCCGACGATCACGCACGGCAGAATCGGAACGCCGGCCATGTGCGCGAGCGTGGATGCGCCCGGCCGAAGCGGCGCGCCTTCGAGCAGCGAGCGCGCCCCGTCCCGAATGCCGCCCTCGGGAAAAACACCTACCATGCGTCCCTCGTTCAACCGCTCGATCGCAGTGCGGATCGTCTTGCGATCGGCACGATGCCGATCTGCCGGGAACGCATCGACGGCTCGTAAAAAAGATCCAAGCAGCGGCTTCGGAAAAAACTCCGCCATCGCCATCCAATCGATTTTGCGCCGCACAACCGAGGAAATAATAAGCGGATCGAAGTGGCTGATATGATTTGCCGCTAGGAGAAGGCCGTCGTCGCGATTTGCATTTTTACGCCCGATCACGCGAATGCGTGACGAGTAACCAAAAAGCACTTTCATCAAAGCCGCGGCAGCGCGGTTGGCAATTAAATGAAATAATGAACGCATCGGCAAAAACAGCGCGGCGCGTTAAAGTTGGATTTTGGAAGACGGCCGTCGTCGGCTGTCACGGCGAACAGCCGCCCCGGCTGTTCGACAGGCCTGAGGCCTGTCTGCCCCTAATAAACGAGGCGCCTTTTTTCCAATTACTGCGCTATTGTCGAGCTTCATCAGCGAGCTGATGGCATTTTTTGAGGTCGAGTTTGCCGGAGGCGAGGACGGGGATGGATTCCACGCGCTGGACTTTTCTTGGAATCCACAAATTTGGGACGCCAGCTTCGCGCAACTTGTCACGCAATTGCGCAAGATCCACATCTACCGCGCTGAGGAGCAGAAGTGCTTCGCCTTTTGTTTCATCCTGCACTCCCATGATCGCGATCCCGCGATCCTCCTTTCCAGACAAATCGAGCAACTCGATGATTTTGTGTTCGATCACTTCATGCGGCACCATTTCGCCGCCGATTTTCGAGAAGCGCGAAAGACGTCCTTCAATGTAAAGAAATCCGTCCTCATCGAATCGGCCGATATCGCCGGTCTTGAACCAGTTGTCGCGCAAGACATCCGCGGTTCTTTCCGGATCGTGGAGATAGCCTTCGAAAATATTTGGGCCGCGTAGCCAGAGCATTCCCGTTTCGTGCAACGAAAGTTTGCGATCGGTTTCCGGTTCGCGGATTTCGGCTGCGATTCCGGGCGCCATTTTGCCGACTGAGCCGAGGCGGGCCGAGGGTTGAATTTGTTCGCCGGGCTTTGTTGGTTGCGGCTCGGGCAAATTCACGCTTACGACCGGCGAAGTTTCGGTTAGTCCATAACCT
>DATMPQ010000087.1:0-12872 GCA_035567015.1 Chthoniobacterales bacterium
ATTCCGCGCAACTAGAGAAGAACTAGTTGCAGTTCGTCGCATCACATGCTTGCATTTCGAGCCGCCGACACGGCAGGCTGCTGAAACCCTTATGGGCTCTCTGAAGAAACGACGCAAAGCGAAGATTTCGAAACACAAACGCCGCAAGCGCATGAGGGAGAATCGCCACAAGAAGCGCCTGCGCTACAAAGCGTAAGCGCGCGTTGCGTTTTGATTGTTCGTTAGACCGGCCGACGCCAGGTTGCGAACGGCGCCCCTCACAACTACAATCGGAAAATGACCGAACAGAAGCACTGGGGTGTCCGCGCTCTTCGGTACCTTCTTTTCGCGCTCGTTTTTTTTCCCTTAGGTAACCTCGGAACCGCGCGGACGCTCTCGCCGAAGATCGAGCCTTCGCCGACCGCCGCGCAAAAAAAAATCGGTCGACAGGATGATTCCTTAAACATCGCGCCGGCCAAGGATCTCGCCCTCGGCCCGGAGGGCCAGCGCAAGGCCGATGCGCTTGCTCATTTTGTCGAAGGAACGTCGTTCGAAGAAAACGGCGAGACAGGCAACGCGTTGGAGGCATATCGCAAAGTTCTCAATGTCGATCCAGGCCAATCCGAACTGGCATCGCGTGTGGCCACTTTACTGACACGGCAGGACGATTTTCCGCAAGCGATCGATGTCCTGAAAGACGCGATCAAAGCCAATCCCAATGAGCCTGATCCTTATCTCCAGCTCGCCTTTATCTATGCGAAGTATCTTAAGAAAACGGAGCAAGCCGTCGATTACGCCAATCGGGCCATCGCACTGGATCCGCGTAACATCGAAGCTTATCAGCGCCTCTGCGAAATCGAACTGGCGGCCGGGGAAGAGAAAAAAGCGCGCCAATCATTGGAACGCGCCACAAAAGTTCATAGCGACGACCCAGCCTTCTGGGCACGCCTGGGGAAACTTTACGCCGCGGTCATTTTCAAACCCGATTCCGAACCGAAGCCTGACGACTTGGCGCGCGTCAATGAGATCTTCAAAAAGGCGGCGGAAAACGCGGGCGACGATCCGGCCGTCCTCAAAGCCGTCGCGGACTATTACGCATCATCGCAACAAATAAAGGAAGCCATCCCGCTCTATCTTCGCGCACTTGAATTGCAACCGGACGACGCCAACGCAAGAGAAAAACTCGCCGCCGGTTTTGTCGCGACGAATCAGCGTGCCAAAGCGATTGAGATGCTCGAGCAAATTATCAAAGAGAATCCGGAAAAATATCAACCCTACGATTTACTCGCCCAAGTTCTGGACGATGAAGCGCGATCGCTCGATCGCGCAAACCAGACCGAGCAGGCAACGGCTGCGTTCGCGAAAGCGGAGGCAAATTACGAGCAAAGTCTGTTGATCAATCCCACTCATGCCCTTACCTACCTGCGACTGGCCGAGTTGCTTCTCGGCCCAGTGAAAGATGCCGGGCGCGCCGTGAAAATCCTCACCGAAGCGCGCCGCCGTTTCCCGGACGCGCCGGAAATTGCCTACTATCTCGCCCTCGCTCAGCGCGAAGCAAAACAGACTCAGCAAGCGGTGGCGACTTTTGAGGAGGCACTGCACGAAGCTGAGCTCGAAGACAACGAAATCGTAAACGCGCGGTTCTATTTCAATTACGGCGCGACGGCCGAGCAGGCAGGTCTGTATGAAAAAGCCGCGGATTTGTTTCGAAAATCAATCGCTCTCGATCCAGCCAACGCGGCCGATGCCTACAATTATCTCGGCTACATGTGGGCCGATCACAACCTGCACATAGATGAAGCGGGGGATATGATCAAACGTGCGCTCCAGATCGAGCCGAACAATGGCGCCTATCTCGACAGTCTTGGATGGCTCGAGTTTCGCCAGGGAAAATTTGATCAAGCCCTGGCTGATTTGCTTCGCGCCGCCAAAAACATGGCACATGACGACCCGGTCGTGTTCGAACACATCGGCGATGCTTATTTGAAACTGAACCGCGTGCCCCAAGCGTTGGAAGCATGGCAAAAGGCGATGGCGCTCGATCCGCAAAACAAGCAGTTGGCGGAGAAGATCGCAAGCACCCGGACCACAATTAGCAAAGGTGCACCGGCAAAGCCAAACCCGCTCCAATAGTCAGAATGTCGATCCAGCATTTGGCCTTCTTCGGCAAACACAGAGAACGAGGCGTGTGATGCTTGCATGAACAAATATCCCACGCCTTGGCAGCAAAAAACCATGTGGGCCGCGCTTACCGCCCTCTTCGTCGTTTTTCTCGTCACAATTGTCGGCGCCGTTATCTGGATCGGGGCGAACATTATCAGCTTTCTCCAGCCAATCTTAATTCCCGTCGCGATCGCACTGATTCTCGCGTATCTGCTTGACCCGCTGGTGACGAAAATGTGCAAAGGCGGCCTCGACCGCACCAAGGCGGTTGTTTTGATTTTCGCCATCATCGTTCTCGCACTCGGTGGACTCGTTGCCTGGATCGTGCCGACGATTTCGATGCAGAGCGCGAATTTCGCGAAGGAACTTCCTGGCTACACCCAAAAAGCCCGCGATCGCGTTGTCGATCTTATCTTTCGTTACGACAGGGCCTTTGGCATGCCCAGCAGCGCACGGGGTAAGTCCGAAGTGCCCACTACCAGTTTCGTAAACTGGCTGCTCGGGTCCCCTCCTCCGCGCGCTCAGGCGACTGCAACCCCTTCGCCCGCCGCGACTCCAGCACCGGAAATGGCCGCGTCCCCAAGCGAAGTGATCGCGCCCACGCCATCTTCACAGCTGACCACCGCCGAACGCCAGCGAATCCAGGACGCGGTGCAAAGAGTAATTCCCGGTCTGGAACGTCAACTGCCTGCCTGGAGCGAAAAGGTTTGGAACCTTCTCAAAAAGAGCATCGGCGGTTTTCTTGGCGTCACCGGTTTTCTGCTCAGCCTCATCTTGGTGCCGATTTATTTATTTTTCTTTTTAAAAGAAAGACCCCGCATCGAAAAAAGATGGAAGGATTATCTGCCGCTGCGCGCCTCCCCGCTTAAGGACGAAGTCGCGGAAGTCCTGTCGCAGATCAATCATTACATCATCGCGTATTTTCGGGGGCAGCTTCTGGTTTGTCTTGTCGATGGTACCTTGATCGGAAGCGCGCTCACCATTTTTGTTGGCCTCAATTTCGCCCCGCTCATCGGCCTGCTCGTTGTTGTCCTCACAATGATTCCGTACATCGGCATCGTCCTTTGCTGGATCCCGGCTGTGCTAATCGCCGCTTTTCAATTTGGCGACTGGACGCATCCGTTGATTGTCACAGCCATCTTCATCGTCATCCAAAACCTGGAAGGAATGTTCTACGCTCCGCGCATCGTCGGTACTTCCGTCGGTCTCCATCCGATGACGGTGATCGTGTCGATCTTTGTCTGGGGCTTGTTGATCGGCGGATTGCTTGGTCCAATTCTCGCTGTGCCTCTGACGGCTACGGTTAAGGTGCTGCTGACACGCTATGTTTGGGGGCGGCGCCTGCGTAAAGAGACAATTGAATCGATCGAAGGGGTACCCGTCGTGGTGAGCTCACAAACCGCCGAACCGTAGCTCCCGCGCCCTGGGAGGTTTCGGTGCCGCGAGTTGCATACCGCTTCGCTCCGAGCATAGGAAAAAGAGATGGCGGAAAAGATTATACGCGTCCGGCGCAGAAGAAAAATCCGGCCTTTCCCTGGCGTCGGATCCATCCCCATCTTTGGACGTCCCTTATCGCCGGCCCGGATCGCTCTTTTAATTGGCGCCACCGCTCTGGTTATCATTCTCGGCGTAATTTTCTTTAGCTACGGTTCAAAGCTTTATAATCACTGGTACGAAACTCGTTTGCTCCAGCGAGCGACTTCGACGCTACAGCAGGGAAAATTTCAACAAGCAGCGCAGACCGCGCGAGAGGTCCTGGAACTGCATCCGGATTCTTTACCCGCGCTCTACATTCTGGCGGAAGCAGCGGAGAAGCGGAATCTCGAGGAAGCGGTCTCCTGGCGCGCACAAATCGCGCGCCTTCTTCCAAACGATCTCGATAGCCAGCTCAATCTCGCCTCCGCGGCCCTGCGATTTGGTCAACTCGACATCGCGCGGAAAGCGCTCAACCAAGTGCCCTCCAACGACCGTGACCGAGCTGCTTTCCATGTTGTCGCCGGCTGGCTGGCGCGGGCAGAGGGAAATTTGACCGAGCAAGAGCAGCAATTCGCGGCCGCGGTCGAAAAAGAGCCGGGCAACGATCTTTACCAATTTAATCTTGCCGCACTGCAAATCCGCTCCGCCGATGAGGAAAAGAGCGCAACCGCGCGCGCCAACCTCGATCGGCTTAGCAAACTCGCTCCGTTCCGCACCGGTGCGTTGCGCGCATTGCTGAATGATGCGGTGGAGCGCAGTAATTTCGCCGCGGCCGACACCTTGGCCCAACAGCTCCAGATGTCGCAGGAGGTCACGTTCGCCGATTACCTGCTCTGCCTGAACTTTTATCGCAAGCTCGACGAGGAAAAATTTAAAGCTCTACTGGAAAAGGTAAAACCATTTGCCGCCCGCAATCCGTCCGATCTCGCCCTCCTCATGGATTGGATGAATAATAATGGTCTCGCTGCCGAAGTCCTGAAGTGGCTCGAGAAGTTGCCTTCCGAAATTACCACTCATCCGCCAGTGGCCATCACGGTGGCCGAGGCTTTTGCCGAGATGAAAAATTGGTCGCGGCTCAGGCGCTGGACGCGCACCGGCTCATGGAAGGATGCGGACTACTTGCGCCTGGCCTATCAAGCCTTCGCCGCACGCCAATCGCACCAATCGATCGCCGACGCGGAATTCTCTTCGCTCTGGAAAGCGGCCGAGCGCGCGGCCAACGACCAACCCAACCGCGAAATCAAACTCGCACGGCTCGCAAGCAAATGGAATTTGTCCATAGAAGCGGAGCAACTTTGGTCGAACGTTTCCAAAAATCCCACGACACGCCGCGAAGCCCTCGACACGCTTTACCGGCTTTATCGCGCCAACAACGAGATCAAAAAACTGTATAACGTTCTCCAGCGCTTGCACGAAATCTCTCCTAATGAGCCCGCCATCACCGCCAATCTCGCGCGGCTCGGACTAAACATCGACCAAGACACATTAGAGGCGCAGAAACTCGCTAAAGAAGCTTACGATCGCGCGCCGAGCGACGTTAATTGCGCCGTGACCTATGCCTTCTCTCTCTACGGCCTCGACCGCACGGCCGAAGGTCTCGAGATCATAAAGAAATTGCCGCCGGATCAATTGCACGATCCGCATGCAGCGGTTTACGTCGCGTTGCTTTTGCTCGACCAGAATCAGACGGAGGCGGCCCAGGAGTACATTGAAGCCGCGGAGCGCGGCCCGATCTATCGCGAAGAGAAAAAATTGCTCAGCGAAGCCAAGGCCAAGCTAGTCCCGGCCTCGCCCACTCCATCGCCCTCCCCTTCGCCGTCGGCACCAGCGCCTTCATCCACGCCTGCCCCAACATCGACAGCGACACCGATCAACAAGTTGGTCGGGCCGAGATCGACTTCGACAATTCGTTCATAAAGGCTGCAAATGCTGGTTGCGGCGAGCGCGACTCAATTGTGAATAGCTGACCAACGCCGCACCTCGCTCAACGCGGCGGGCAAAAGTTAATCCTTGTACGGATCGACAATGTCGCGCCCAGCCATTGCCACACCAAGCGGACGAAGCGTGTGCAAGATTCGAATTGTTCCTGCATGCGCTGCCAGCACATCTGGAAGTCGCCGATAAGCTTGCGGCGCTTCATCGAGATCGCCGCCGCGGAGCACAACTCCTTTATCGGCGATCCACTTCATCATTTCGTCATGCCTAACGAGTCCCGCTTGACGGATTCGTTTCTTGCCAACTTTGACGAAGCGTCCCTTCGCGGCCGTGCGCGACATGATTCGCCCCGCGCCGTGAATCGTCGAGAAGAGCGCCTCGCGCGAAATCGCCGAATCAATTCCTTCGACGATCACCGCGTCATCGCCCATGCTTCCACCGACGAAACCTTTCTGCCCCGGAAAAGCCGGCGTCGCGCCCTTGCGCACGACCCAATATTCCTCGCCGTTATGTTTTTCGCGCCACGCGAAGTTGTGATGGTTGTGCACTTCTTCAATAATCCGCGCGCCCAAGATTCCGCGCACGACATGCCGTGCCACCGCTTCGCGCCCCGCATACGCGTAACGCCCCGCCAGATGCATTCCGGCAAGATAATCGTGGCCGATGTTCGATTTTTCATCGACCACCGTCGGCGGCACGTCCATTCCGTCCTTGCCACCGGCCGCCTTTAAAAAATGCGTCGCGGTTTTGTGGCCAAGCCCACGCGAACCAAAATGCACACCGACCCAAATGCGATCCTCTTCATCGGCGAAAAGATCAACATAATGATTTCCGCCACCGACCGTTCCAAGTTGGTCGGCTGCCACCGGCTTCAATCCGCACATCGGTTGCAACTCCCAGGCGGGATCGTCGAACAACTCGTGTTCAACACGCGTTTTACTTTTGTGTCCAATGCCGAACGAAATGTCGCGCACGACGTCGTCCATAATTTTTTCGATCGACAATTCTAGTTGCGAGCGCGCCACGTCGGTGCGGATGGCGAGATTTCCGCACGCGATGTCGAACCCGACGCCGCTCAGCGAAATTTTATCCTTGTAGGCAATGACGCCCCCGATCGGTTGGGCATACCCTTTGTGTCCGTCCGCGCACAGGACACCGCGTTCTCCGCCTGCCGCGATGCACGTCTCGATCTGTTTGATCGTTGCCTCGTCGTGTTCGCCAAAAATCTTCGCCTTGGCTCCCATTAGTCGAAAAACTATAGGCACGGGCGATTGAGGGCAATCGCCCCGGGTGGTTTGGTGACCCGCCCCTACCAAGCTCGCAGATTGCAATCTGCTATTCGAGAGATTTCCTCGCGATGACTTTCCACCCCTCCACATCCTCGCGCGTTTGCGCCGGCGCGGAACAACGGATCGCCTTTATGCAATCGAAAACGACTCCGGGGAAAGGAAACTTCATCGCGGAAGCGAGTTCGCTTTGCGCTCGGGGCGGGAGCTTTTTGTAGATCAAACTTACATGCGGATCGGGCCAAGATTTGGTGCGCGATTTCGCGCCTTGCCACAACTCATTACGCAATTCCACGAACGCGTCGCTTGATTCGAACCGCACGAAAAGCGTCTTCGAGAACTTCGCCGAGAAGCCGATATCGCGGACCGGGAGATGAATTCGTCGCGGTTTGATCCGGCGCAGAAGTTTTCGCGCCGATTGGTCGCTGCCCGGCATAGCAAAAAGTGTCAGGTGCGGCTCGAAGCGTGGGGCATCGAGTTCTTCGGCGAGAATGCGGATGATCTCGGAAAACAACTCGCGCACTGGCCGCGCGGGAATCAACCAGTAAGCAATCGCAGTCGCTTTACGCATTCTGGAGGAAGGCGGGTTCTAGCGCTGATGAATCGTTGGGACAGCCGCAGCGGCCCTTTTCACACGGCTCTTGCCCAAAGGCCCGCACGCACGGTGAGAAATGGAATTGAAATAACCAAACAGAAAATTCGCATAAGTGCCTCCGGCTAAGGTTTGTGATTTGAAAATCCTAGCCGTTCGTTTTTATCCGGGTCAAGATGAAAAGAGAAAAATGCCGATCTTATCGAGCCTGAATCGTTAAATCGTTGAAACGCTAAAGCGCTAAGGCAGTCGAAAGCGCGCATGGGTTTCGTTAAAAGCACCGCTTCAACGCTTGAACGATTCAACGCTTCAACGCAGAGTGCGTTCCATGCCGACGAATGTTTTGGGAACCGAATTAAAATCCTGCTGCCGCGATCCGATGACCGGATTTTATCGTGACGGCTACTGTCGCACCGGTGCTGAAGATGTCGGGCAGCACACGGTCTGCGTGCAAGCGACCCGCGAGTTTTTGGATTTCTCGGTGCTCGATGGCAACGACCTGGTCACACCGCATCCTGAATGGGGATTCCCCGGAGTCGAGCCCGGCGATCGCTGGTGCATTTGCGTGACGCGTTGGAAAGACGCGCTCGAGCACGATGTCGCGCCACCTGTTGATCTCGAGGCGACGCATTCATCGGCGCTCGAATTCGTCACTCTCGAAGATTTAAAAGCGCACGCACTGACGTAGCGCGCCTCCTCAATTCCGCGCGGGTCGCATCAATCGCCGACAGTCAATAGACGGCCGCTACAACAAGTGTTGGAAAACTACCGCGTTTACCGCCACGGTATCGGCGACTTGAAATTGCCCTTCAGCCTTTTCCTCGCGCTGCGCTACCTAAAACCGAAGCGCACGTTTCTCTCGATCATTACTCTCATCTCGGTCTTGGGCGTGATGCTTGGGGTAACAGTGCTGATTCTCGTGATCTCCGTTATGACTGGGTTCGATCGCGAGCTGCGCCAGAAGGTGATCGACTTCGATGCGCATATTCTCGTGAGCACGGAGGACGTCTTGCACGATTGGCGTGCGTTGAAGGCTAAGATCGATCATGTGCCGGGCGTGGTTGCCACCGCGCCTTATGTGCAAGGGCCGGTCATCGTCGAGTTCGAGAACCGCAGGCTCGCCCCGATGATTCGCGGTGTCGATCCGGCGCAGGAGGAGAACGTCATTCCGCTGCACAAGTTCATCAAACGAGGCTCCTTCGATCTCGAGGGTGAGTCGACCGTGCTCGGCATCGAGCTGGCGCGGAAATTGCAAATTCACCTCGGCGACAAGCTCACCGTTTATTCGCCCGGGAACCTCGGCCACATTCTGGATGAAATTAAGAAACTCGAAAACGCAAAAGGCGCAGAAGAAGAGAAAGCAATCAACGAATTGCGCGACGTGATTCTTCCAAAGGAACTCACCGTCACCGGCATCTACGAAACCGGTCATTACTTGCACGACTCCGAGTTTCTCCTCGTGCCCATCTACATCGGTCAAGAGTTATACGACCTGGGCGACGCTCTCCACGGGATCACGGTCAAGACCGATAATCCATACAGCGCCGAGCGCGTGAAGAGCGAAATCGAAAACTTTCTGACCCCGCCGGAATTCGCGGAGACATGGATCGAGATGAACCATCAATATTTCGAGGCGGTGCGACTCGAGCGCACGGTGATGTTTTTCCTGCTCTTCTTCATCGTGATCGTGGCCGCTTTCGGAATCATGAGCACGCTCATCACCGTGACGGTGCAGAAGCGGCGCGAGATCGGAATCATGAAAGCGCTCGGCGCCAACCTCTCACAAATCGTTTGGGTCTTTCTCGGCCAGGGAACCGTGGTCGGACTCTTCGGAACCCTCACCGGCCTCGGACTCGGTATGACGCTCATTCGCTACCGCAACGAGTTCAGCCACTGGCTTGCTTCGACATTGCACATCGAGATTTTCCCGCGTGAAGTCTATCAATTCTCTTCGATTCCCGCCGAGGTTATCCCGAAAGACGTCGCGATCATTTGCATCAGCGCGTTTTTGATTTGCTCATTTGCCGCGTTGATCCCTGCTTATTTTGCCGCCCGCCTCGATCCGGTGAAGGCACTGCGTTACGAATAAAGGCGACTGTAGAGGTAGCCGTGCCGGCTGCTCTAATAATTCTGCAGGCGCACGCCTGCCACTACAGCTTTAATCTTGACAGAAAAATATCGAGCGCGCGAAACGCGTAATCGTAACCCTGCGGCCATTCGCTTTCGCGCGGGCCCGCGACATTGAGCGTCGAGGTCTTTTTCTCGCGCACAAGTTCGGCGACGAGCTCCGCAGCGCGCTCCGCGGAAAGTTCCGCGGCATTGATCAGCTTGTGCAGCCGGTGCTGCTCGATGCAAAAACGAACTGTTTGCTCAGTGCCGCCGCGCAACTTCTCGAAGTAAATAACCGCCGTGGCGTCGGAATCTTTCACATTTTGCATTGTGCGTTCGACAAAACTTCCGTGCTCCAATTCTTTGACCGGATATCGGTCGGGAATTCTGCCGAACTCATCCAGTCGTCCCGCCGGACACCAACCGCCGCACTCAATTCCGTGTTTGAGGGCAGCATCGAGCGCCGCGCGATCCACTCCCGTTTGTCCGCCCGAAATAATTTTCAAACCTCCTAACTGTAGCGGCAGGCCTGTCGCCTGCATTTTTGCGGTCGCAGCCGGCACGGCTGCCTCTACACAAGAAAGACTATTCTTCGCCGCCGAAGTAATCCGTTTCTTTCCCTTTGACCACAACGCGATCGGACGGCGACGATTTGTTCACTTTCCACTTTCCGCTGTCAGGATAGTAAGCCGATTCGCCGATCGGATTATCGGCGATCACATAATAGATGAAGTCTTCGGTCCCCGAGTTACTCAATTGGTGCGGTTCGTCAGGTCCGAATATGAAAGCGTCACCGGCGACAACCTCGGTCGTGCCATCTTTGTGACGTACCGTGGCTTCGCCGCTGATCACCAAATAGAGTTCCCAGGCCGCTGAATGCGCGTGATACGGGAAATTGCTTTTTCCCGGAGGCACGCGAGTCCACTCCAAATCGAACGGATGCCGCTTCGCCAAATCGAGTGAGGTTGGTTCCCGGCCGAGCGCGATTGAGATTCCTTTGAAGTGCGCGGCATACTTTCCACCGGGCGATTGCCACGGCTCTTCTTTGATCTCTTTAACGTTTACTTTGCGCATTGCAGTGATTGTAGTGGCGGGCGTGTCGGCCGCATCGGCGTTTGACGGCGCAGCCGACACGGCTGCCTCCACAGAAAAAGATTCTATTCCTCCCCGTCGAAGTAATCGGTCTCTGTTCCTTTCACGATTATTTCCGCAAATTCCTCGTTGACCACAGCCCACTTGCCGCTGTCGGGGTAAAAACAGGAATCACCGGTAGCCCCGCCGCTGCGCGGATTATCAGCGATCACGTAATAAACAAAATCTTCGTCACCGGCGTTGGTGATCTGATGCGCTTCGCCCGGCTGGAAGAAAAACGCGTCGCCCTCCGCTACAATGGTCGATCCGTCCTTGTCCCGAATGCTCCCCCGCCCCGACACGACGAGATAAAGTTCCGACTCGGCCGAGTGCGAATGATACGGACAAAGCGATTTCCCCTTCGGAATCCGCACCAGCGCGAGATCAAACGGATGCCGCTTCGATAGATCGAGCGAGTCCGGCTCGCGCCCGAGCGCGACTGAAATATTCTTCGACGCTCGGCCGAACTTGCCCTTCGGCGATTTCCGCTCCTGCTCCGGGACATCTTTCAGATTCACTATGCGCATATGAAATAATTCTTAATCACTCGCATGCATTTCAAGGTTGCTCTTCCCAATGTTGATCTCCTTGGCAAGCGTTTGAAGGTTGGCTATGACAGTTTCTCCGCCTTTGTCCCAAGGCACAATGTGGTCCACCTCAAGAATTACATTCGGGTCAGTAGCAGGAGATCGACCGGTGATACGACATTTGAAGTTGTCTCGACGCATAACGAGAAAGCGCAGCCGATAATTGATCCTCCGTAAAGTGCGATGGTGGGAGATATTCTGACGTCGCGGCGGCTCATCAGTCTGTGTCTTGCCCGCGTTCGCCCAAGCAACGAAGGCCTCAAGCGCCTTTCTCCAGCCTCCGAAACGATTTTCGTACGTACCAGCGGAATATTTCGAGATTTGAGAAGTGAAGTCCTGGTATTTCGGTTGTCGACCGAGTTTTGTCCAAACATCAACAAGATTGTTGAACAGCTCTTCTTTGGAAATGTTAAGGTTTCGGGTTTTGGTAAGACCAGCGATCTCTAATACTTGGAGCCAAGGACGTTTAAATCGGCGGGTCAACGTAGTACTATGAAACTGGCCGCACTCGTTGTATTCGTCGATTGTAACGCTTGTCTTGCCAAGTCGCACAGCGACCTGCCTGAGATCAAAAAGCAGTTCCTCGCTCGGTGTGTTGCGATGGTGTGGTTCGAGTTCAAACCTCATCGTTCTTCCCGTAGTCAGGTGTTGTTAGAGTATCAAAGCTTCGACTTCTTCAGCAGCTTTTGTTTGAGTTCTTCAATCGGTTCAAATAGATCGCCAAGTTTTTCGACGCGGGCGAGGACTTTGTCGGAGCGGAATTTCAGAAGGTCGGCTTTCTTCTTTTTCAGGCAGTTCTCGAGTTCGTCCCAGGTAACCGGAGTGGAAACGGTCGGTTCTTCCCTGGCGCGAAGGGAGTACACGCAGATGGTCGTTTTGTGTTCGTCGTTCTGGCTCCAATCGACGAACACTTTTCCTTTGCGCACTGACTTCGACATGTTCGACGTGACAAGATCGCCATGTTCGCTTTCGAGATGCTGGGCAAGGGCGCGCGATAGGTCTTTCGTTTGATCGAATGTGACCGGCGTGTTGAGCGGCACATAAACTTGCAGTCCTTTTGAGCCGCTCGTTTTGGCGAACGATTTCATTTTCATTTTGCCTAACAAATCGCGCAGCCAAAGCCCGACCTGACAGCATTTCACGATGTCGGCCGGCGCGCCGGGATCGAGATCGAACACCATCATGGTCGGCCGCGTAACATCGCGCTTGCGCGCAAGCGACGTGTGCAACTCGAGATCGGCGAGGTTCGCGGCCCAAACGAGCGTCGGCAAATCCTGGGCGAGACAATAATTCATCATGCGATTGTTGCCTTCGCTCCAAACTTTCGCGGTTTTCACCCACTTCGGGCGGTGCGTCGGGCAATTCTTTTCATAGAAGAATTCGCCTTCGACGCCGTCCGGGTAGCGCTTCATCGTCAGTGGACGATCTTTCAAATGCGGCAGAAGCACCGGCGCGATGCGGATGTAGTAATCAATCACCTGCCCCTTGGTGAATCCGACTTTCGGGTAAAGCACCTTGTCCAGATTCGAGACCGAAAGCTTTTTGCCTTCGACAATGAGTTCCGCTTTTTCAGGCATGCCTAATATTCTTCTGCCACAGACTTACACAGATTTT
>DATMPQ010000088.1:0-5587 GCA_035567015.1 Chthoniobacterales bacterium
CGCTGATTGCGTTGTAGGGGCTGTTATCGCCGCCAGTTTCGTTGATCGGCAAAAGTTGCACGAGTTTAAAACCGCTCTCAGCCGCCCAGTCGATGAACTCGCGCAACGTTGCGACGTCACCGATGCCAAGATCATTCTCGCTGCGCAACGCGAAGAGCGGCGCGAGAATCCCCGCGATTCGCTTTTTCGGCGATAACTCCATCAATTCCCCTTAACCACAGATCAAAAAATTCTGGCCACAGATAAACACAGATCGACACAGATTTAGAAGACGAGACGTTTAAACTCGACCTTGGAACGTCCGAAGTTAATGAGGAGCCCCACTTTTAGGCCGGTGGCCTTGAGCGCGTTCAGTAACTGCGCTTCGTCGCGTTTGTCGTATTGCGGCGCAATTTTTAATTCTACAAGAACAACATTAGCTACGATGAGGTCGGCATCGTAATCGCCAACAACGACATCTTTATACTGAACCGTCAGCCGCCGCTCGAGCTCTGCGGAGATACTGTGCCTAAGCAGCTCGACCTGCATAGAACGTTGGTAAACTTTTTCGAGGTGCCCGTACCCAAGAGGCTTATACACCTCAAACGCTGCGCCGATAATTTGTTCGGTGATTTCCTTGTGTGGAAAGGACCGCTCCTCCTCTGGCCATTCAAGCATCTTATCTGTGTAAATCCGTGTTAATCTGTGGCGAAGAAAATCAGCTTCTTTGCACCTGCCAGTCTTCGACGAGCGTGTTCGGAATTTCTTTCAAAAAACGAGATGGCCGCTGGAAAACATCGCCGTAGCCGCCACTTAAGCGCATGTGCGGAAAGGTGAGATAAAGCTCATCGCGCGCGCGGGTAATGGCGACGTAAAACAAGCGGCGCTCTTCTTCGAGCGCGTCGCGGGCGTCGAGCGAGCGAGCGCTTGGGAACATTCCGTCGGTGAGCCAGATAATGAAGACGGCGTGAAACTCCAGACCTTTGGCCTGGTGAACCGACGAAAGATTCACCGCTTCTTTGTCGCCAGTTTGGTTCGGCGCAGCTTCTGCATCGACATTGCTGATGAGCGCAAGTTGCGAGAGAAACTCATGCACGTCTTTGAATTGGCGCGCAAAAGCCGCGAGCTGATTCAAATCCTCACGGCGCAACTCGTAGTTCGTGAAATTCAGTTTTGCGTAGTCGTCGTAAATCGCTTCCACGACCGACGTGATCATTTCCGAAGGCGCATTCGGCTGACCAGCGGGCGCAATTTCGTCGAGCGTAAATGCGAGTTGTTCCCAGGTTTTCTTTGATCGCGCGCCGACCTTCATGGCGAGCAAGCGCCCGCCAAAGTTGTAGCCGGGGTCGCTGACCCCGGCCGTCGCTGACGCTGTTTTGGAACCGGGGTCACCGACCCCGGCTACAGTCCCGATGGATTTATCCCAAGCATTCCAAAGATTGTCCGCACTGCGATTGCCAATGCCGGGAAGCAATTTCACCATCCGCTTGAACGCGACCTCATCGCGCGGGTTCGCCACGAAGCGCAGGAACGACGTCACGTCTTTGATGTGCGCTTGTTCAAAAAAGCGAATGCCGCTCGTGATCCGATACGGAATACCGCGGCGAGAAAGTTCGAGTTGCAGCTCGATCGCGTGATAGTGCGCGCGATAAAGTACGGCGATGTCGTTCAGATCGACGTCTTCATCGCGCAGCTCCAAAATCCGTTGCGCGACGAACTGCGCTTGTTCGCTCCCATCATTCAGCGCCACGATCGCTGGCTTGACCGCGTTTGAGTCGCGCGTCGGCGCAAGATTCTTGCGAAATTGTTCGACATTGGAGGAGATGGCCGCGTTCGCTACCTCAAGAACCTCCGGCACGCTTCGATAATTCATCTCGATCTTAAAAACCTGCGCGTCCGGATAACGTTTCGGAAATTCGAGAATGTTTTTGAAATTGGCGCCGCGCCACGAGTAAATCGACTGGGCGTCGTCGCCGACTACCATGATGTTGCGATGATCGCGGGCGAGCGTGTCGACTAAATCGGCCTGGATCTTATTCGTGTCCTGATATTCATCGACCAGAATGAATTGAAATTGGCGGCGGTAGAATGCCGCTACTCCCTCGTGCTGTCGCAACATGAACAAGGTCTTCTCGAGCAGGTCGTCGAAATCCATCGAGTTAGTTGCCTTTTTCTTTTTCTCGTAACGCGCGTGAACATCTTTGATCTTGTCGAGCAGCGGCAGGAAGTAGGGAAACTTTTCCGCGAGCAATTCCTCCATCGGGCTCTCGGTGTTGACAACGAAGCTGAAGATTTCCGCCAGCACGTCGCCCTTCGGAAACCGAATTTCCTTCGGATCAATTCCCGCGCTCGCGACTACTGTGTTGATCAAATCTTTTTGATCTTCCCGGTCCATAATTGTGAATCCGCTGGAGTAACCGAGGGCGCTGCCGTGGCGGCGCAGCATGCGGTTACCGATCGAATGAAATGTGCCACCCCAAAGTCCGCTGGCATCGACCGGCAACAAGTTCGCGACACGATCGAGCATCTGCCGCGCGGCTTTGTTGGTGAAGGTGAGCAGCAAAATATTGCGCGGATCGATTCCGTTCTCGAGTAGGTACGCGACGCGATAAGTGAGCGTGCGCGTCTTCCCTGAGCCCGCGCCCGCGATCACGAGCAGCGGCCCTGGCGGCGCTGTCACGGCGGCGAGCTGCTGTTCATTAAGTTCGGCCGCGTAATCGATGTGAACCGATGTCGATCTTGGCGCGCGTTGCAGCGTGTATTGTCGGGGCATAATGCCTGTCCGGCTCGGACCCGGTTACGCTCCTGTCACACCGCAAAGTTTCAAGTGAAGATGGAGGGACGCGCTTCGTCGCGTCCGGCGAATGCATCTGGTAAAACAGGTCTTGCGATCATCGTGATCGCGGTGACGCTCCTGAATCTAAGAGCTCCGCTTTCATTGATGCCAAACGATACCGTAAAGCTCATCGAATGCCCGCGCGACGCCTGGCAGGGCCTCAAGCGACAAATCCCGACCGAAATTAAGGTTCAATATCTGCGCGCTCTTATCGGCGCCGGTTTCAAACACATCGACGCCGTGAGCTTCGTTTCGCCGAAGGCCGTGCCGCAGATGGCCGATAGCGAAATGCTGCTTGAGCAACTCGATCCGCCGGATGACGTCGAGATCATCGGCATCGTGGTGAACGAGAAAGGCGCGAACCGCGCCATCGCCACCGGGGCAGTAACGACGCTCGGTTATCCCTTTTCCATCTCCGAGACCTTTCTTCGCAAGAACCAGAATCAATCGCCGGAAGAGAATTACGAAGTGTTGGAGACGATCAAGAATCAGGCCGAGGTGGCCGGGCTCGATATGGTGGCCTATGTCTCAATGGCATTCGGCAATCCGTACGGCGATCCCTGGAACGAGGAGAAACTGGAGCAAGCGGTAGGGAAAATCGCCGGCCTCGAGATCCGCTCGATCTCGCTGGCGGATACGGTCGGCGTCGCTACGGCGGAGCTGATCAGACGCGTGATGGCTGCGGTGATGCACGATTACGTTGCGTACGATGTCGGCGTTCACATGCATAGCACGCGCGCGGGCGCAGCGGCGAAGGTGCTGGCCGCTTATGATGCGGGGTGCCGGCGTTTCGACGCGGCCATCGGCGGCCTCGGCGGATGTCCCTTCGCGCAGGATGAGCTCGTGGGAAATATCCCCACTGAAGTAGTTCTCGAAGCGCTGGAGCAGCGTGGAGTGAAACTTCCGATCAAGAACGGATTGGACGACGCCATGGCGATGAACGCGGACATGAGCGCAAAATTCTCCGGATGATGAGGAAAGAACCGCAGACCTCCTAATCATTTTCCGCGCGCAAACGATCCTTGCCGGGCGCAGCAAACAGGTCGAAAAAGAGTTTGTTGCATGACGAAGGAAAGTGCGCCACGCAAACCGAATCCCGTTAGGCGCTTCTTCTCATTGCTGGGGCCGGGATTGATCACGGGCGCGGCCGACGACGATCCATCCGGCGTCGCAACCTATTCCATTGCGGGTGCTCAGTTAGGCACTTCGCTCTTGTGGACTGCGTTTATCACGTGGCCGCTAATGGGTGTGGTGCAATTCATGTGTGCGCGAATCGGCATGGTCACCGGCCAAGGCTTAGGTGCCGCGTTTGGTCGCAAGTTTCCTCGCCCGCTTATAATCCTCGCATCGCTCGCGCTTCTGGGTGCGAACACGATCAACGTGGGGGCAGACCTTTCCGGCATGGCTGACGCGGCCGAGATGCTAACCGGATTCAACTCGCACTGGTTCGTGGTGCTCTTCGGACTGGGAATTGCGTTCGCGACGATTCGTTTTCGTTATTACCAGATCGCGATGATTCTGAAGTGGCTCGCGCTCTTTCTGTTTGCCTACGTGATCACCGCGTTCATCGTCGGCCCGGACTGGAAAACAGTACTGCACGACACTTTTGTTCCCTCCTGGCCGAACGGGCACGACGCGTGGCAGAATCTGGTCGCGATTCTCGGAACCACAATCAGCCCGTACTTGTTTTACTGGCAGTCTTCGCAAGAAGTGGAGCACGAAAAGGCGATGGGTCGCCGCATGGTGCGGCAGCGTGAAGGCGCGACCAAGCGCGAGATCATCGACCGAAAACTCGATGTCGGCATCGGGACGTTTTTCTCCAATTTCGTGATGTATTTCATCATCCTAACTACCGCGCTTACGCTGCATGCCCATGGCGTAAAAGATATCGATACCTCAAAGCAGGCGGCCGAAGCGCTCAAACCACTCGCTGGTTCGATTGCCTACACCCTCTATACGGTAGGATTGATTGGCGTTGGGTTGCTGGCCATTCCCACGTTGACGGGATCCGCGGCCTATGCTTTTGCTGAAACGTTCAAATGGCGGCGGGGACTGGACGAGCGATTCAAAGGAGCGCGCTATTTTTACGGTGTGATAATCCTTTCGACCGTGGTCGGGATCGCGATGGATTTTCTGGGGATTAATCCGGTCAAAGCACTTTTTTGGACCGCCGTTATCAACGGTGTACTCGCACCGTTTTTGTTGATTGGCATTCTGTTTGTTGCCTGCGATCGCAAATTGATGAACGGGCAGCCGAGCTCGTGGGTTTCGCGAGTCGCAGTCGCCATCACCATGCTTGCGATGTTTGTCGCCGCGATCGCGATGTTTATTTTGTAGAAGGAGCCGGTTTCTCTTTTTTCTTGCCCCAAAGATGAAAAATGTAGCTGAAGACGACGTAGCCCATGATCCGGTCTGGATATGTATAGTCTCTGATCGTGCTCTGGTTTCACAGCGTGATGATTTCGCGTCCAAGTTTGATGGTGAAATCCAAGCCGCACCTACTCGACATAACGCTCCAGAACCATTAGCAACTCCCGTAACTTCCGTCGGCCCTCCGCCGGTGTGCGCGCTTCCTCGATACAATGATGAGTGTGCGCATGGATCAGCTTTTCGGCGAGCGATTTCAGGCCACGCCGAGCGGAGACGATCTGGAGCAGAATTTCCGCACAGTCGCGATCCTCGTCGATCATTCGTTGGACGGCGTTGAGCTGGCCGACGATCTTGCGCACCCGGATGACTGAGGCGCGGCGTTCTCCTTCGGGATGCTGATGG
>DATMPQ010000089.1:0-20734 GCA_035567015.1 Chthoniobacterales bacterium
GGCAAAGTAAGATCGGCCGCCATCGGAATTTCGTATCGCTCGGCGGAAGAATAGTCAAAGGCGGCGTAAAACGGCTCGCCTGCGAGCGTGGCCACGAGCTCAGCGGAATGGAAACCCGCGGCCTGAATCGCCGATTCGCACGCGGTCAAGATGCCACGGCCAATCCCGCGACGTGCCCATTCCGGATGGACGAAGAAAGCTCTTATGTGAGCTGAATCGCGTTCGGGGTTCAGCAAGGCATCCTCGATCACTCGTCCACTGTCGCCCCCGAAAAGAGAGTTGCGCTTGCTCCAACCTCCGCAGCCAACAATTTGACCGTCACGCTCAACGACGAAATACGTCCCATCACGAATTAGCTGCCTATCCACACCAAACACGGTGCCGAGCGCCGCTTCTATCTGGGCTGGCGAGTAATGCATAGCCTGAAGCGCTCTGACGGAAATCGGGATGAGTGCTTCCAAGGCCGGGATGTCATCCTCTCCTGCCAATCGCAGTCGCCAATCCATCACGATGGCTTTGTTCCACGGCTTTGAACCTGGTAGTTCCGTATGTAAGCGGGCGTTTGTAGGTGCCGTGGTAGTCGAGGATCACTGAGTCGGCGCACCGGTGACCAATCGAAGCGGCAGTTCGCCAGCCCATACCGGCAGCGTATAATCGGCTTCCTCGTCAATCGGCGGACCACTATGGACTTTTGCTGAGGCTTCTGTTAGTGGAATCCGCAGCACAAGAGTCTTTTTGAGCTCGTCCTCACTAGGCTCGCGGACTTCCGCCCAACGTCCGGGGATAACGTGCTCGGAGAATGTGCGGAGCGCTCTTGTCTTTTCTATCGCATCCTTAACGGCGTAGGCTGTCCCGAACACGACGACGGACCTGTAGTTCATCGAGTGATGAAACGCGGAGCGAGCAAGCACAAGGCCATCGACAAGAGTCACGGTGACACATACCTGAATGCCGTCCGCTAAGGCGCGAAGCATCCGGCTCGCTACTGACCCGTGAATATACAGTATGTCTTCAGCTCGTCCGTATGCTGTGGGAATTACGATTGGCTGACCATTAGCGATAAAGCCTACATGGCAGACGAATCCTTCATCCAGAATCTGGTAAATGGTATCGCGCTCGTAGGTCGCTCGCCCAGGTAACCGTTTCAACGTCGTTCGCTCGGTTGGGACAAACGTTGTCGTTCGCTTCATTTCGTATTCTCCGGTGAACTCGAAAATGGTAACAGTTCGTTCATCTCGCTTGAGTAAGATCAATTCGGCGCTGCCAACGTGATCAGGTTTATATCCCCAAGCCATCGAGTGCAGAGGATCTGGAGCGGGAACTGGTCACTGGCTTCGCAGACTGCGGGGGCGGAAAGAATAACCAAGGCTGCACAAGCCCACCTCTGAGTAATAGTACAGTTGGGCCTAAGGTGGAGGTCCACGCTGTTATAAGCATAATGTGCTATTCAGTCTAGCGCCACCGCCGGCGACACTTTGTCCGAAAGTGTAGTTCCAAAGTCCCCTTAATGGGACTGCTTTCCTATCTAGGCCGCAAGATTATCCGCTCAGGTCACTATTCCATAAGAGACGGCAATCACGAACTCGACCAGAAGATGCCTCAACTCTCCTTTAATCGCCACATTAGAATGCCGACAATAGGGAACCATATTATTTGACCTAACATGACCAGGTGTATCGCGTCGGCGTGTCCTGAGACTCCGGCCACAACTGCGATAACGCTCGCCGCTCCCACCAAAAGGCCATAGATTCCTGCGGCCGGAGCAAGCAACCGGCTTTTCACAATTGAAACCGACCAGAGCACAATCGCCATTGCCCAAGCCACGACGAAGATTTCAGCGAATGCCTGATTAAGCAGATCGTTATAGGCAAGGAGGACACGCCACTGCTCACTCACTTGGGGCGGCTCAAAAATAACTTTACGCAAAACAGCCGGCCCGACGAAACCATCGACGGTGGCAGAGGATATCACCGCTGTACAAGCAAATCCAAATACCAAGAGCGCAGCAACCGCGAGGCGGTCAGGCGAAGCCAGGTGGCGCGCGATTGCAAGCGCGCCGAGGAACAAGGCCGCCACGCTGACGATCGCGAGCGCATGCGCGACGACCAGCAGGTACGCTGTGCGGGCGAAATGGTCTGGTGCGAAGAGATCGTGACCAGAGGGGTGAATAAGTAAAGTGATGACGCCGCCGATTGTTCCAACGATTAGTGCTATGCCGCCAATTCGGTTATCTTTCATGCTTGGGAGCTTGAACACCGAAAATTAACTTGTCCATTGCGAGAGACGCGAAACCGGACATCGAGGTGCTCGGTGTCCAGAAACGTGAGTATTTTGAAACGGAAAATCGATCAACGGGTTCGGCGTACGCGCGACCGGCTCGGCGACGCGCTCCTGAAGCTACTCTTGGAGAAACCTTACGAGACAATCACGGTGCAGGACGTACTGCATCGGGCAAAGGTCAGTCGCTCGACCTTCTACGTGCACTACCGCAACAAGGAGGACCTGTTCCTCAGCGATGTTGACGAGTTCTTAGAGGGGATGGCCACAATGCTCTTACGGCGGAAGGAGTCGTCGGATCGTATAGCTCCCGTGCGCGAACTATTCGGCCATATTGCTGAGACGCGCCAATTCTATACTGTGATGGTTACATCAGGCCGGATGCACGATGTTTTTGAGCTAAGCGAGGGGCATTTTGGCAGAGCGATCGATCAGCGACTGGCCGGGCTGCCACGGGCTCGTGCAATCGCTTCGGAGCACCGCGCTGCAGTGGCGCACGCCCTCGCGGGCAGTCTGTTGTCACTGCTCTCGTGGTGGATTCATCACGGCATGCGCGAATCGCCAGCATGCATGGATGATCTCTACCATCGCATGGTTTGGAGCGGCCTCGGCTCCGAGGTCGGTCTTGGGTGCCTCAATTGAATACGGTCCGATCAGTGTCTCACGATGCGCGCCTCGTGACTAACCACTCATAGGAATCAACATATAGGGACGTAGCAACCTCCGACCCGAACAGTACCGGCATCTGAGAATTTAGCGCCTGATACTTCTGCGATTTGCTTCGTCGATGGCTAAGTATTCGTCGCGAGGCGGACTGAAAGTATCGAGCACGCGCGTCTCGTCGATTGTTTCAACGCCGTGCGGCACATTGCTCGCGAGGTAAAATGAATCGCCGGTCACGAGTTCGTGTGGCGTTCCATCGACAATTAATCTCATCCGGCCTTCAAGAATGTGGACGATCTGCTCTTGGGGATGTCGATGCTCCGGCATTTTGCTGCCGGCCTCGAGGCGCGCGAGCATTTGATACATTGTCTTTCCACTGGTCACCGTCTGGCGTTTGATTCCCGGGCAAATGTCGATCCAAGGATTTTCGTTTCGCATAGGCTCAGTTTACGTCACCAACTTTAATCGTGAAATGATAAAACGAAATATTCAACCGCTTGAGGAGGTAAAATGGGGTACATCGAAGCGTTAGCGTTCACTGGCAGCGCGAGCTTCGTAGCTCCGTCATTTGCCGTAGTCTCGCTCTACCGAAGCAATCCGGACCTGATAGTCAGCGTACCAAATGCGCTGTCCAGCACACTGGGCCGTTTGATGCTCGGCGTGCCTCTTCCAGGCAACAATCGCCTCCTTGCTAGCCCAATAGGAAACCGTGATGCCCAGGCCATCTGCACCGTGCACGCTCTCTACGCCAAGAAAACCGGGCTGCGCTCGCGCCAACTCAACCATGCGATCCGCCATGCGCCCGTAACCTCGATCGCCCTCTGTTCGCTGCGAGGTGAAAATTACCGCGTAATATGGCGGCGAAGGCGTTTTGGCTAACGACCTTGCCAAAGTCATAACGTCCCTCCTGCGGCCTGCTTGGGTGGGGACAGAAGGATTTTGTCACGATCGACCGCTACCGTCAGAGTAAATTGGTTTTGCTTTCCTGCATTACGCTCAACCCGAACTAGTCCGTTCCAAATATTTCCGTTCTCATCGGTAAAGTGCCAGAGGCTTTGTGTGGGATTAGCGGATGCATCCTTTTGTCGAATCCACCTAACTTGTGACGGACCGCGCGTCCTTTTGTTACTTGTGATCGTCCGGTTAATGCTTTCGAGAAGCGCAGTATCTGAAGACTCGGTTGTGACTGCCCACTTATTCTCCCAGCGATCAATGCCGCCTTCGCGAGCGAGGGGTATCCAACCTCCGGGTAGAAACTTCACGTCGTAGTCGAACTGCATATATTTATCTGCAAGGGAAGCTCGGACAAAGCGCGAGTCCGGATCCCAATCATATTCCATTCCCAAGGCAGCCATTTGTGCTGTGCCTTTGCCGAATAATCTTTGGATAATGTGTAATGAGCCATCAATGCCGGAAGAGAGACCCGCCGTCGTAATGATGTTTCCATTGTCTACGTATCGCTTATTATCTACAACCTTCGTCTTCGGCGCAGCCTCTTGAAGCTTAGGAATCAAGGCAAAAGTCGTTGTTGCTTCCAGACCATCGAGCAAACCGGCTTTGGCTAGGATTAAGGCTCCATTACAGACGGACATTGTTACAGTTGCCTTCTTAGCTTGATCTTGAACCCAGTTAATAACTTTCTCATCGCTCAACTGCCGCTCCACATCACCGCCTGGAATAAGGAGGACTTCAGGCGGAGGTGCGCTGACAAAGGTATACTTAGGGTTTACACTCATACCCATCGCCGTGGTAATTGCATCGGGTGTCTTTGCCACGGTATATATGTTGAACAATGGTCCTTCGTCACTATAGACATGACCGAAAGTTTCGTATGGACCTGTGTAATCAATGATTTGAACTCCATCAAAGATCAGAATTGCCAGATTTTTGGCGGTCGCCTTTTTCTGCGAGGCGACTTTTTTGGCTGCGGCAGTTGATTGTACTGCCGGCTGGCCGAGGCTGCCGGTCGCGGTAAGAATCAGTAGGGACGTGATTAGATAAATTGTCTTCATATTTCTGTTGATCAGCCTCGCCAAAAGTTACAGTCTTCTTGAGAGTGTCAGCAATGACGGCCATCCGACACTTTCGGCTGATTCAACTTGCTGCACTTCTGTCGCTAGGCACCTTTTTTAACCGGCCATGAAATGTAGAATGATTGTCATGCCGCTGAGTTATGTCAGTTAGCTGTTAGACCTTCACGTCTCGCAAATGGGACGGTGTAATCCCACTTCTGGGAAGGTAACCGATTCGCGATTTCATCGAAGTCTGTGTAAATGATTCCGACGACGACACTTAAGGTTTTGCCTCATTCGAGGCATGGCTTTTGCAATGCATCGGGCGAATGCGGCTTGCTTGCACTTTTGTTTTTGCTCTGGCATTGGCTTGTCACGCTGAAGAATCGGCGTCGGGTCGATGGGAGGGCTCGGCGCAGATTCCGGGGCTCGAGCTGACGCTGGTTGTCGATCTTGCGCAAGATAGCCACGGCTCGTGGATCGGCTCTATCATTATTCCTGGATTGGATTTTAGGGGTGCACCCCTTACCGAAATCGCGGTGAAGGATTCCACCGTATCGTTTGCGATCAAAGCCGGCCTGGGTCTTCAGGCGACACTTAAAGGCGATCTCAATGCAGACGGGGCTCTGACTGGCGATTTCCTGGAGGCGGGCAACACGGCGCCATTCGTTTTAAAGAAGACGGGACCGGCGCAAGTGGAACTGCCGCCAAAGAGTACTCCGATTAGCAAAGAATTGGAGGGCGAGTGGAAAGGCGAGTATGAAATGAACGGCTATCCGCGTCACGTCACGATCAAGCTCATCAATCGCGGTGCGGAGGGAGCTGCCTCGGAGTTCGTCATTGTCGGCAAAAAAACGAATAACCTGCCGGTCGATCTTGTGACGCAGGAAGGCGATTTACTGACGATCGATTCGCACGAGAACGGGATTAGATACGGCTACGAAGGACGTTTCGAGAAAGCGGCGAACGAAATCAAAGGGACAATTATCCTGGCAGAGATCGAATTGCCGTTGGTTTTGCGGCGCGAAAAATGAGGAACGTGCAATGAAGATTTCGCGAAGTATCGCTGCGTTTGCAATCTTGTCAGCGGCAAATGTTTGTCACGCGCAGTCGATGTTTCGCAGCGATGCAAGCCACTCGGGCGTGTATTCGGGACCGGCGCCGCGCCAATTTCATCGCGTTAAATGGAAATTTGCGACGGGCGACCGGATCGTTTCTTCACCGGTCATCGACAAAAAAAGAATCTATTTCGGTAGCGATGACGGAAACGTTTACGCGGTCGATGCGGAGACCGGGCGTCAGATTTGGAAACGCGCAACGAACGGCCCGATCTCTTCGAGCCCGGCAGTGGCGAACGGAATTGTTTATGCAAACAGTTACGATGGAAAGTTACATGCACTGAACGCCGAAACTGGCGCGGCGAAATGGAAGTTCGCCACGGCTGGCGAGCGTCGCTTCGAGGCGAAAGGTATCCACGGATGGGAGCCAAAAAATCAAACAATCGCCGATCCGTTCGATGTGTTCTTGTCGAGCCCGGCGGTCGTCGAGGGTTCGGTTTATTTCGGAAGCGGCGATGGAAATTTGTACGCGATCGACGCCGCGACCGGCGAACAACGTTGGAAATTCAAAACCGGCGATGTGGTACACGCTTCCCCAGCCTACGCAGATGGCGTTTTGTTTTTCGGAAGTTGGGACAGTTACTTTTACGCGGTCGATGCCGCAAGCGGCAAGGAGAAGTGGCGCTTCCACGGCGGAGAAGACGCCCTCATTCATAATCAGGTGGGATTTCAATCCTCGCCGGCCGTGGTGGACGGCGTCGTCTACACCGGCTGCCGGGATTCGAATGTGTATGCGCTCGATGCCGCGACCGGAAAAGAGAAATGGCGAAGTTATAACGAATTGAGTTGGGTGAATAGTTCGCCGGCGGTCACGCAAGGCAAAGTGTTTTTCGCAACCTCGGACTCGAGTCTTTTCCGTGTGGTCGATGCGGCAACCGGCAAGGAGCAAGTTCGACAACAGGCGAAAGCTTACATGTTTTCCTCACCGGCGGTGGCCGGCGATGTCGTAATCATTGGTGTCCTCAATGGGACCCTCGAAGCGCGCGATGTGAAAACGGGCGATCTTCTCTGGGATTATCAGATCGCGAAATCCAAGGAGAACAAAGCGTGGGTGCTAACCGGGGATCGAAAGCTCAACCTTCCTCTTCTTTTTTCCTCGAGCTGGCGAGAGAGCCCGATTGTAGCGGTCGATCGGGAGTTTGGAATCGGAGCCATTTTTTCGTCGCCGCTCATCGCGAACGGCGCGGTCTACTTCGGAAGCACTGATGGATTTTTGTACGCGCTGGAATAGCTGGCGCCAACCGTGGATTACGTGGGTGACGCACACTAAACCTGGAAAAGGGGAAGCAGCTAAGTGCTCGCTTTCCATAGCCTCGGTTGATCTTGGTCTCGTTAGGCGAATCCTCTTGAAGCCTTAGACTTTTACGGGCAACAGGTCCACTACTGACCGCGAAGGTGCGCGAGCCGTGTTCCTCTACTTGGCCTCCAGCCGGCGTGCAGTAAACTCCTTTTTCCCGTAGCGGGTGGTCAGGCCGTTGACGGCGCCTCCCGCATCCCTCAGCATCACGACGTGGCCGAAGAAATTGCGCTCCAGGAAGTCATTCCCTAAGAGCGGAACCACCGGCGTGCGAAGATCGCCCAGTTCCAGGAGCAAGTAGCCTGGTTCGGCAGTCAGAGTGAACTTCGCATTGGGCGCAAAATATTCTGGCCCGTACTGGTACGTGCCTGCGTACGACGCCAGCGTTGATTGCGGGATCGCAGCGGCGTGGACGGGTGGTGGTGGTGGTTGCTGACCAAAGACAATCGCCGCAAGAGCTTCGGCGATCGGATCTTGCGAGACGGTGGAATAACTGTTACTGAGCAGAATAATCGTGACATTGTCGTCCGGAAAACGATCCAGTTCAGCGGCGAAGCCAGGACTGCGACCTTTGCCCGACATTACGCGATGCCCGAGGCGTTTGCCGATGTACCAGCCGTAGCGATTGCCTGGGCCCTCGACGAAGTACTTCTGGCGGGTGGAGGCTTTCAGGACGGCATCAGTGTTCAGAGCGCGGTCGAAACGGTAGAGGTCGTCAACGGTCGAGTACAAAGAGCCGTTTCCCGTCTTGTTTGACCAGTCGAGATAGGGCGCCTTTTCGTAGTCGGTGATGCCGGCGGGTTTGTACCCAGAGGCAGCCAAGGGAATGAGCTGCGAGGCTTCTCCATCGTGCCCGGAATCCTGCATTCCGAGTGGGTCAAAAATGTGCTTGCGGAGGTATCCTCCATAGCTTTCTCCTGTGACTTTTTCCAATACAAGCGCCAGCAGATTGTAGTTGGAGTTGCTGTAGTGGTAGCCGCTCCCCGGTTGGAACCCCAGAGGTAAATTAGCGAACTTGGCAACCAACTGCGGTATGGTGTGAGGGCTGCGGGCAAAGGTGTCGTAGTCAGAGAGATCGTTGATGTCGGGAATGCCGGAGGTATGTGTCAGTAAGTTATCCAAGGTAATCCGGCCACCGTTAGGGAAATCCGGAACAAAACGTGACAAGGGGTCCGCAATACTGAGACGTCCCTGCTCCTGTAACTGGAGGATAGCCGCGGCCGTAAACGCTTTCGAGACTGAGGCGAGATGGAAGCGAGTCTCGGGCGAATTTGGAACCTGCAACTCGTAATTTGCCATGCCGTAGCTGTGGCGAAACAACACCCGACCCTTGCGGGCCACGATCACCGTGCCAGTGAGATTTCCGGTCTCAACGAAGGGCTTGAGATAAGCCTCCAGACGATTCGCAATTTGACCGTCAGGCAGGTCTTGACGGCACCCAATACCGTTCAACAGGAGCACACATGCGATTTGCAAAGCGCGACTGAGCGGTTTCATTCGCGTCCCTCCTGGCTGTTTTTAAGACGAGCGAACCGACTGATGGTAAGCATATGCTACCCGCATCCGTCATGAGACCGTTGACGAAGTGGTGCAAATCGGCCGAGTGAGGGACGAGTTTCTTTGGTATTTATGAGACAGCTTCTAGGAACAGTCCTATATCGCTTAACAAACCTGAATCCGAGTTTTTCCAGCACTCGTTTTGGAGCAGGATTCTCTGCCCAGGGCTCGCAAACGAGTTTCTTCAGATTAAATCGCTCGAAATAGAATTTGGCAGATCTTCGCTTGAATTCCGTCCCAAGACCGGCTCTTCTTAATTGTGAATTCCAAAGATGTAAATGTATAAAAGCCTCGGTGCCATGGACGATTTTGTTGATGCTTGAGTGACCAACCCGCTGTCCTCGAAATGTCCAAACTAGGTAAAACCGGTCCCTTTCCTTGTCTGGTTTCTCATGGTCGACTAAAAGAGCATCAAGCCACTTATCTCTCTGAGGAAGTTTCAAGCAGTCCACACCCATCCCGTGCAAAAATGGCTGGTCGGCTTTATAAAAATAATCAAGCATCAGCTCGTATTCTTCGCGGCTTGAAAACGGACGGACCTCTATTTCTTCAACTCTTTGCATGGGACCAAAAATATTCTATCGGCCGATTGGTTAGCCGAGGCGTGCTCATCCCGCGCGGGTGCCAGGCGGGACCGGCCGCTCGGGCACAGCGAGTACGGGCGTCAGCCCATCAGCGTACCCGATGTCCAATAGCATGCCCTCGGACACCATCCCAGCCATTTTCCGCGGAGTAAGGTTGACCACGAACAGCGCCTGTCGCCCTTCGAGCTCACGCGGATTGGCGGGTTCCCGCTTCATGCCCACAAGTATCTGCCGCGTGTGGTTGCCGAAGCTCACCCGTAGCTCGACCAGTTTGCCGGAGGCCGATACCTCGCTCACCGCTTCGATGGTCCCGACTCGGATGTCAAGCTGTTGCAGCATCTCCGCCGGCACGTCTGCCTTAACCGGGATTGGGGTCGCTATTTCCAAGCATCTCTCCACATCTCGGGATACCAGCGGCCTTCGTCCATCTCGATAAGGTCAAAATCAGTAATGACGCTGCCGTCGTGCTTCAGCCCATATTCCTTAATCATGTCGGGGATAAAACCGTCGGCCTCATCATCGTGCCAGCCGCGCTTGCTCATGAAACTGTTGTAGATCAGCACCTGCTCATCCGTGAGGCGGTGGCCATTAGCCAAGCACCATTCGAGCACCTCCTCATCGGTTTTTCCGTCGAGCACTTGTGCTTTGACGTCTTCATATCGAACCGACAAATACCGGCACGTGCGCCCATCGAACCCTTGGCCGAGCATCTCCCGGTAATCTTTCGAGAGTTTGCCCTCGGCGTGCAAACGAATCTTCGAGCACATCCTGGCAAAATAGAACATGCCGCGGGTTTTGTCGTAACAACCCTTGATTCCTTCAATCTTCATAGTGTTGCCTATTCTCGCTAAAGCGTACAACCACGCCTAACAAGAATAAGATTACCTACGCTACCGAAAGCTAGGCTGAACTGCAGTGAAAGTGATTTAATCATCGAAAATTTAAACACACGCTAGGTAGCCGTTTGCTGGATCACAGTTAGACCTCGCGAAATCAGGCGTTCAAAACGGCTGCACCGAAGAGGATAAGTAAAACAGAATCGGAAATACTACGAGCCTGCCGAAAGCCGGTCGTAATAGGTTACGTCGCGCACGATTTCACCATCTCTGACTTCCAACGCGGTCGCTATCTTTATCGAGAACTTTTGGGGTTCCCTCGCGGGCTTTGTGCCAGATGACGTGCCTTTTATCGTACCGCTCGACACAAATTCGACGAAAACCTTGTTACCGCACGCGACAATATTTTTGACTTCGTCTCTGATGTCCGGCGAGTTTGTAAACAACCTGGAGTAGATTTCTCTGACGCCCTGCTTTCCATGTCTCGGGGCGCTGAGCTCGGGCGAGTCGATTAAGGCACCTTCCGAGTAAAGCGCAGCCATCGCTTCCACGTCGTGGCGGTTGAACGCAGCAAACATACTCTCAACTACTTCCTGTGAAGTCTCTCATCAATGGGTGCTGCGCCGGTATTCTCCTGAACCTTCGCGACGCCCAGACCGCTCGAGCAGAGCGCCGCGATGACGAGCAACGCGCGAGTCATGATAACCCGTGAGTACCTGGAAGCAGAGTATTCCGACAAAGTGATTTCCTTGGAGCTATGTCATGCTCAACTCGGAAACGCCAAAAGACATTAAAAAGACCGTTCGAGACTTCCCTTTTTCTGCTTCTGCTGTTCGAGGTTGGCCTTGATAATCCGCGTCCGGCGCTCACTGCGCCTGTATCTATTTCCGACCTCTTAGCTCTCTGCGGAGAAAAACAACGCTAAACTCTTTGTTCGACCGGGCCGGTGATTCTGCTTCGCGACCGAACCGTTCGCAGCAGCGCCGCCTATGCGTTGACCATTTTCCAGATACCTACTCATGAAGTCTAATGTCGAGCTGTTCTCGCACTTTTCTTAAATGTTTCGGTTTTGTTTTGCCCTAGCGGCACGGATCTGCGGCATAAGAAGGTCCCGGACGTAATGCCAATATGGAATCAGCTCCAGCGCTGAACGCGCATATCGCTCCGCTGCTTTCAGGTCCGGCGTAGTCCGGTTCAGGTTAGACCAAGCAAGACCCATCAACAACTCTGGCTCCCCCCATGACGGCTCCAAGGGATCGCTCGCGCTCGCTATTTGCTTCCGTGATGCTTCCAACCCCTTCTCTAACATTTCAATCGCTTTGGCCTGGCCACCTCCACGCTCGGGAGGAGTGTTCCAAAGAATTGGACCGAGCACCCAAAGGAGTCGGGGATTGTCCGCTGCCGTCGCCTTGGCCTCCTGAACCAGTGGCGAGCTCTGCGCTATCAGTTCCTGTACACGCATCGGGTCTTTCTGGTTTAGATAAATGAGATTGCTGAGACACGAGACCATCCCGACCTTTGCATCGACAAATCCAGGCTCTTTCGCTATCGCATCGCTAAATTCGTCTAGCGCCAGCTTCAGGTCTTGCTCTAGCTCTTTTGGATCAGCGGAGTCGTTAAAACCGTTAGTAGCTCTCCTCCACAAGGCAAAGCCGCGCCAATATCGAATCCGGACAGCCAGTCCTTTGTTTTCTACAAACGGCGCCAACTCCTCGTAGAGGCGCTTGAGCGCGGCGCGGTCGCCCTCATAGTCCGCCCGCTGAATTTTGGCGACGAGGCGCGTCACCGACACACGCACAGGATCATCCGATGCTACAACAGCCGCGGAGATCGATGCAAGAATGATTGCCACCAGGATCGACTGTCGCTTTCCGCTCATTGCCTTTTCCCGGACAAGAAATTGAATAACTGCTGATAAGACCATTCGTTGCCCTTGGCGAAAAATTTGTAAACCTCGTCCCACTCTTTGCCCGTTCCCCAACCGACCATCGACGAGATGACCCGGGTGTGGGTGGAGTCGATGGGAATGATTTGCACGATCTCCTGTAAGTTTTGGTCTTCGGTGCGAGTTTTCTGCGGAAACTGGGCGGTCAACTTCACCTTGAACGTGATCATTTCCTTCTCCAGATAGTTCACGATGCCGAGTTGGATCGTGCCGGGACTGCCGATCTTCGCGTTGGCATCGTAGTGTGAGGAGATTGTGCCGCCGATGCGGAAGTCAACGGTCACCACGGGCGCCGCCCATGCTTTCCAGCCATCGGCTGTTGTCAGTGTCCTCCAGACCTTTTCCGAAGAGGCTGGGACGATGGTCTCGATGCGCAGAATTCTCTCGCCGTTTTGTGTAGTGGTCGAGGTGTTGCGCACCGCTTCAATGGAAGTGCCCCACGCGGACGGCGAAAAGCAAACGACGGCAATTGCCAGGAGAACGCTTGTTGTATTCATCTTCGAAAGCGCTATCGCCAGGCGCCGAGAATGGCGCCCATCGAAACAAACGCCACGATCTGGTAACCGCCATTCACGAGAATGTATGGCCACGAACGATTCTCGAACAACGCGACCACTGCGAAACCCGCTGCCACCCAACCGATGCCCGCCAGCGCGCCCGCAATCATGCCCCACAAGAGCGTAGTCTTCGAATCGGCCAGAAACATCGCCAGATTCGCGGACATCACCAACGCCAGAAAAAATGCGCCGCCGAAGGCGCGGGCTCTATTGAAGTTCTTGACTTCCGCCTCTGTGAAACCGTTTGCTCGCAGCCACACCCCGCCGAATAAAATCGGCGAATACCACAATCCGCCGATGATAAACGTAGATAGGGCAGCGGCGACAACCGCCAGCCAATTGATTTCGTTAAGATTCATTCTTCCATTCAATAGCTGAGCGCCGCCGGGGCGTATTGGAAGAATTTTACCTAGCCGCGGATCGGCACAAAGTTTGGCTCCGCCGGGCACCCGTCCAGAGTTTGAAGTGACTCGCTAGAATTCGCTTTTCTTACAATGTCCTAAAGTGTAGGATCAATGTCATATCGGATATTGCGAATAGAAGAAAGAATTTGCGGAAGGGTCGATGATTCCAAAGCGAATAGGTTTTATAGGATTTGACGGAGTGGTGGCGATTGATCTCGCCGGCCCAGCCGAGGCCTTCGCATGCGCCAAGGTCAAAGAAGGCGAAAACTGTTCAAAGCCTTGTTACGAAATAATCACGATTGCGGCATCAAATCAGCCGTTTGTAGCGGAGTCGGGAGTGGTATTTAAGCCGCAAAAGACTTTCAAAACCGCGCCCCCTTTGGACACTCTTATCATCCCGGGCGGAATCTGCCTCCGCGAGCCGAATGTTAGTAGACTGGTTTCGGCATTCGTAAAGGCGCGGGCCGGACAAACACGTCGCATCGTATCGATCTGCACGGGAATTTACGGATTAGCGTCGACTGGCCTTCTTGCCGGACGAAGGGTTACCACGCATTGGCGCTATGCTCACGACCTCGCAGTTCGTTTTCCAGACCTCCGAGTTCACGACAACGCAATCTTTCTTAAAGATGGACCGTTCTATACTTCGGCAGGCGCGACGGCCGGCATTGACCTATCGCTTTCACTGATCGAAGAAGATTATGGACCGCGTGTGGCGCTGGCGGTAGCGCGTGAACTGGTCGTCTATCTTAAGCGCTCCGGAGGCCAGGAACAATACTCCGAGCCTCTCCAGTTCCAAACGGAGTCAGTTTCACGTCTGTCTGAATTAACCACCTGGGTACTCAGTCATTTAAATGAAAATTTGTCAGTGGAGACTCTCGCCGCCAGGGCGTGTCTTTGCCCCCGACACTTTAGTCGACGGTTCAAGATAGAATTTGGCGCTACTCCAGCTGATTTCGTTGAGCGATTGCGGCTGGGCGAGGCGCGCCGCCGCCTTTCTGTAGGCGACAACAGTGTTGAGAATGTTGGCACGTCGGTTGGGTTCAAAAGCGCCGATGCCTTTCGACGCGCTTTTGAGCGCCGACTCGGCGTTAATCCGAGCGACTACCGCCAACGTTTCGCTACAGGCATAAAAGTGTCATTACCCCGCCAGCGACGAGAGTTGAAAAGGCTCTCCAAGGCCGCCTGAAGGCGAGTAACCTCTCAATCGACTTTGCTGAGCGTCGCTTGTAGTGCGACACGGAAACTTGGCGGAGCACCATTGTTTTTCTGCGGCGCGCTCTTCGCGTCGAGATGAGCCAGCACATTCGCTTGCGTTCGCACGCTCGCGTACGCCTCCGCGTCAATGACAGGCGACTTCCAAAGCTCTTTATTCTCGGTAATCAGCGCTTGAAACCACGTCTCGAAAGGTGAGGCATCGAAATCTTTTCGGTTAATAACCGAAAGCAAAGCGGCGGCCATCCGCGCATCTTCACCCCAGGTAAAAACCAAATGGACAGTACGACACCGTTGCGACACGCCGCTGACAATTCGTTTTTGGTCTTCGGCGGACAGATGTGGGTTGCGCGCGAGAAATTTTAGTAAATCCGCGATGTGAGCGGTGGCGTGTGCCCACCCTTTCACCGGGACATATCCCCGCAGATCCTTTTCCTCCGCGTAACACCGTAGTGCGGTGTCGAGCGTTTCTTTAAAAGCTGTAGCCGACAAAAAAGGCTTCCGCAGATCCTGCGCCGCCAGGATCGACATGTAGAGAGCTGAAAAGGAACGGGCAAACACGGTGTCGTTTTCTGACTCACCAATGTGAGAGATCATCGCCGGCAGCAATTTGCCCCGAAGCGTCTCAAGATGTTCGCCAGTGAGCAAATTGTCATGATAGATCCAGGCCACCAGGGTTTCGTACCCGCACCCGTCCCGCAGCGATGGATCAGTCGAGGCCGCCAGATCTGCTATTTCAAGAGCAAGCGCGCCTGCCGATTTCTGCGACGGCACGGCGAAGTTATGTTCCTTGATTGCCTTCCAAAAAGCTGCATCATGAACGTTACCTGTCGCAGATTGCGACGGCGACGCGGGCAGAAGAGCGACGATCAAGATTGCGCAGCAATGGAGGCCGCTTCGCGTATATACCATGTTGAAAATCTAAACCCAACGCCATTATGTGCGATGCGTCGGTAGGCAAGGCTGGCCAGGAAAGCTCATAACGGTGTCTATTACATTACTTATGCACGCCGTTTGATCCTGCTACGCCTGCTGGCTGTCGACCTTCAAGATAGCTACTCGGCCGACCGCCAAATTTCTTCTCGAAGGCGTGCTGAAAAACGGCAGAGCTTGTAAAGCCGACAGACTGAGAAACAGTGCGAAGCGTCTTCTGCCGCTTCGAGAGCCGGCGGCGAGCTTCATTCAGACGGAGATTCTGCACAAAGTCCCTCGGAGGTTCCCCAAAAACACTCTTAAATACTTTGCTGAAATGGCTGGGACACATGCATGCTCGACGAGCTAGAACCTCTACTGAGAGGTCGGTATGGAGGTTGCGGATCACCCAAGCAACGAGGTCGGAGAAACGGTCGATGGGATGATTGTCGAGAGGCGCGTGATCCAATATAAGCTCCTCCTGATCTTCTTTCGTAAGACGAAGGGCTAACTCTTCTTCTACTGATTGCGCGACATAAGGACCGTAATCTTCCTGAATCATAGCTAACGATAAGTTTACACCTGCGCTAAGCCCGGTAGTCGTGTAGTACGGACCGTCTCGAACGAACGGTTTCCTGTGGTCGATTCTCAGACGAGGAAATCGCCGGGCCAGATCGCCGGCGAATCGCCAATGCGTTGTGACTTCACGGCCATCGAGCAAACCGGTCGGAGCTACTCCATAAATGCCGGTACAGATCGCTCCAATTCGGCGCGTGTCATTCACCCGCTTCAAGATCCACGCAGCTATCTTAGCGCTGACCTCCGGACGTCGAATCCCGCGTCCTCCAGCAATAATGATTGTGTCCAGAACAGGGGCCGTGCTCAGAGTCTCCGGCGCTTCGAACATGAGGCCGTCCTCGGCACGGAACCGATCTGAAAATACGCCGATCGTGCAGATCTCATAACATGGGATGCGACCACCATAACCATCGTCCAAAGCTGCTGCTACAAAGGTGTCAGCTGCGCCTACCAGATGTAACGCGGTAACTCCGTCGAATCCGACAAAACCAATGCGTTTCGGTCTGAAGATGGAAGCACCGTTGAAAGGATTCTTCACTTATGGTGCCAGAATCTCTTGTTGCCTGCGATAAGGCTAGGACATCGAACCGACAAAACCGGCCACGGGGTTGCGCACTCATCGAATCTAACTTTGCCTCCATTGGGGAATGGGACGCCGCGTCGTGGGGCGCGAGCTAATCACGATCTACCGCAACTAAACGGGCAAGGCGTGCGAGTAAGCCCGGCGCAAAGCTTAGCGTTCCGGTCCCCAGGGCTGTCCGATTTGTAAAGCCTCGAATCGAAGACTTCCCAGAAAAACTTCGGTTGTTTCTATTTTTGAAAGTCCTAAATCGTCGGATTTATGTCCGTATCAGACAGTCAGCTGGTTGTCAGTTTAGAATTGGCACACGAACAACCACGGCCTCCGGCAGTGTTCGGATCGCCAGGTTTTCCCATAGACAACGTATATTGCCGAGTGGTATAAGTTTGTTGTCCCACAATCCAAGGATGCGGACGAGTCGCAATCCGCAAAAGGGCCTGATAACCGGCGCAAAGTCGATTCAACGAATGGCACGCTTTAACCTTGATCCAATCTCCGCGAAGACTGACGCGGAAGCGCTTGCCGAGATAATGCCAGAAGTATATGAAGAACTGCGACGATTAGCCGGGAATTACCTTCACGGGGAGCGGTCGGAACATACCTTGCAACGAACCGCGTTGGTACACGAGGCTTATCTACGCCTTGCCGATCAGCGCCAGGCTGGGTGGCAAAACCGTGCTCACTTCGTTGGCGCATTCGCGCGGGTTATGCGCCAGACCCTGACCAACTACGCTGTCGCTCGACGGCGAAAGAAGCGCGGCGGTACAGATCCAATAGAACGGGCCCTTGAATTTTACGACCAACGAAAAATTGACGTGACTGATCTGGATGCGGCGTTGCGGGACCTTGAAACGCTGGATCCGCGACAGGGGCAAATCGTCGAGCTACGCTTTTTCGGCGGTTTGACGGTGGCGGAGATCAGTACGGCGATGGGAATTTCGCCAGCGACGGTCAAGCGCGAATGGGCAATTGCGAAGATGTGGCTCCGCCGAGAATTGTCTTCCAACAGATGAACATTATTCTGCTACTTTCGCGGAATACTTTATGATACAATAGAGGAGATCGCGGTGAGATATGGATCCGCACCGATGGCAACGACTAAAATCGATTCTGGCGGATGCGCTCGAGGAAGAATCGCCCGCGGCCAGGACCGCCCTTGTCGAACGGTCGTGCGCCGACGATACCGCTCTTCTTCGTGAGGCTGAATCTCTTCTAGCTGGGACCGAAGTGCTTCTTCGCAACGCGGCTGATGACTTGGAAGAGTGCGCAGATAATGCTGCCGCCCCGAGCTCGCGAGAGGATGTCTCCGAAATCGGCAAACGTGTCGGAGCATATGTGATCGTCCGCCAGATTGGTCAAGGAGGAATGGGAACTGTCTATCTCGCAGCGCGGGCCGACGGCTATTTCCAGAAGCAAGTAGCTATTAAATTGCTGAAACGCGGCACCGATAGTGAAGAAGTCCTGGGCCGCTTCCGCTCGGAACGCGAAGTCCTAGCCTGTCTCGATCATCCGAACATTGCCCGGCTAATTGACGCCGGCACGACCGATGATGGCCTCCCGTATTTCGTGATGGAATATATCGAGGGAGTACCGGTCACCCGATTTGTCGATGAGAATCAAGCGCCGCTCGTCGCGCGCCTTAACCTATTCCTAAAAATAAGTGGAGCGGTGGAAGCAGCGCATCGTAATTCTATCGTTCACCGCGATCTAAAACCGACTAACATTCTTGTTAATCGCGAAGGAGAACCAAAGTTGCTTGACTTTGGGATTGCGAAGCTGATCGGAAACGAGCCGAACGTTCTTGAACAGACCGCGCTTGGCCAGGAGCGACTGACGCCGACCTCCGCTTCGCCGGAACAGGCCCAGGGTGAGCCCGTCACGATCTCCAGCGATATCTACGCGCTCGGGGTGGTGCTCTACGAAATGTTGACCGGTGCTAGACCGCATCGCTTTTCGACAACTGACCCATCCCGCGAGGAGCTCGTGCACGTGATCTGTGACCAACTGCCAACTCTTCCCAGCCTCGCGGTCAGAGACCGCGAGAGACAGCGCCTCCTCCGTGGTGATCTTGACGCCATCTTGCTCCGAGCACTGGAGAAGGAACCGAGCCGGCGCTATTCGTCGGCAGCTGAATTCGCCGAGGACATTCGACGTCACCTAGTTGGAGAGCCGGTGCACGCCCGAGCCGACAAACCAACTTATCGCATTAAGAGTTTCTTTCTCCAGAATCGATCGATTCAGTTCTCCGTCGCGGCCGTCGGTGCCGCCCTGCTAGCTCTCGGTGCAATACTTTTCAGCTCGCTACTTCGATCGGATTTCAAATCGAAAGATCTGCAAGAGGTTCCCTCCGCTTCGCAACATAGTGCTGGGCAATCAATTCCCGAGAAAAGTATTGCAGTGCTGCCCTTTGATAGCTTGAGCCCTGACAAAGAAAACATTTACTTCGCTGATGGCGTTCAGGACGACGTTCTAACCGCTCTTGCAAAGGTTGGCGATCTTAAGGTCATCAGCCGCACTAGTGCGGCCGCCTATCGCGACATGCCAAAGCACTTGAGCAAGATTGGAGAAGAGCTCAATGTTGGTTACGTCGTAGAAGGGAGTGCCCAAAAATCGGGGGACAGGATCCGAGTGAACGCACGACTTATAGATACCCGGACGCAGACTCAGGTGTGGGCTGAGGAGTACGATCGAAGGCTGGATGATCTCTTCGCCGTTCAAAGCGAACTGGCCCAGGCGATCGTGTCTCAGCTGCATGCGAGACTGTCTCCCCGTGAGCGAGCGGCGATCGAAAGCCAGCCGACTACGGACATGCTCGCGTATGACCTCTACTTGCAAGCACGCGAATCGTTCTTCCAAAGCAACTGGCGGAATGCTGTCCATCTACTCGAAAACGCCATTGCTCGCGATCCGCAATTCGCTCTCGCCTACTGTCTATTGGCTGAGGTGCGGCTTTACTTGTATCGCTTCGACAGAGACAGAATTCCCGAACGGCTGGAGCAGGCCAAACAAGCAACCGAGATGGCATTAAAAATGGCTCCGCAGCTTCCGCAGTCGCATCTGGCGAAGGCCCAATACTATTATTATGGATTGCGCGACTATGAAGCCGCACAAAAGGAATTGAGAGCTGCACCATCGCCCAACGCAGATCAGGCGAAGTTTGTTGATTTGGCTGCTTTAACTGAGCGACGGCTCGGGCATTGGAAGGACGCGATCCGCGACGCGGAACGAGCCGCCGAGTTGGATCCTCGGAATCCTTTCGTCATAAATGAGCTCATGGAAAGCTATATGGCAGTTCGGCGATTCACCGACGCTGAACATCTCGCAGACAAGGCTATCAGGACGAGCGTCTCGCAAAACGGGTATCTTTGGGGGCTTAAGAGCCAAACTTTAATTGCAATGGGCCGGATCAAAGAAGCAGCTGCTATTCTCGAAGATTCGCCTCCCGATATAAAACGTTTTTATCGAACCGTAATGGTCGCGATATTCGCGCGCGACTTCGCTCGCGCTTCACAACTGTTGAAAAACGCAACGGCGATGGAAGAACAAGACGCCAATACTTCCTTGCTGAAGGGATTGATCGCACGAGCTGAACTCGATCTTCCGAGAGCAAAATCTTGGTTTCAACTGGCGCGGGACCGAGTAGTTTTGGAATTGGGCCAGTATCCTGACGACCCGGATTTGATCAGCACCCTTAGTTTGGTCGACGCCGGACTTGGGCGCAAAGAGATTGCTCTACGTGAAGCGATGCGAGCGATCGAACTATGCCCCATGTCCCGCGATGCGACGGATGCACCAAGCTACGAAACTGCGCTGGCGCAGGTTTACGCGTGGAGCGGAGAATCCGATGCGGCGTTGTCACAACTCGAGAAGGTTGTGAAGTTGCCACAGGGCCCAAGCTATGGGGAATTACGTTTCGACCCGGCATGGGACGAGATCAGAACAAAGCCCCGATTTGAAAAGATTATGTCTCAGGCAGCTGAGGCTCCGGTTATCGAGTAAAACCTCCTGGACGATTTCCCGGAAAATGTTTTGTCCGTGGAATCGTCGATCCCGGCGCCGCTCGCAAAGGCGAGCGATGTGATGGTTCTGAGCGGCCGTCTTTCCAACGCTCCAGACTAGTAGAGTAGTAGAGACCATTCTCCGCGAGCGTTGTCCCGCGAAGCGACCAGAAGGCGGGTTAGGAGAGCCACAGCGGGCG
>DATMPQ010000090.1:0-6621 GCA_035567015.1 Chthoniobacterales bacterium
GCTGGTGTGCCTCGCTTTCGCCGCCCTCTTCAGCGGTTTTTCTTTTCGATTGATCTATCTCCAGATGATTAAGCACGACGAGTACGCCGGGCTGGCTGCTGAAAAACACGTTTATAAACAAATCATTTACGCGGAGCGCGGCGCAATTTTCGACGCAAACAATGAAGTCCTCGCGCACAATGTGCCCGTCGAAACTGTCGTGGCCGATGCGACCCATCTGAACGATCTCAACGCTATTATCGATCTGGTCGGCCATGAACTGAAGATTCCCGCGCGCGAGCTGGCGGCAAAATTACGCGGTGACCGTCGTTACATCGTGATCAAGCGTGAAGTGCCGGAAGCGCTGGCTGTGGCGCTGCGCGAGAAGCTACGGGCGCGAAACCTGCGCGGCGTCTATTTCGAGCACGACGCCACCCGCATTTATCCGAATGGTTCCATGCTTTGCCACGTGATCGGATTCACGGACTTCGATCATCGCGGCATCCAGGGTGTGGAAGCTTCCATGGAAGAATATCTGCACGGCCAAGATGGCTACCGTTACATCGAACATAATCGTGCTGGCCAGGAAATCGTCCTCTACCGCGGGCAGGAACGCGCCCCGCGCAACGGTTATCAGGTCCATCTGACTGTCGATCTTAACCTGCAGAATATCGTCGAAAACGAAATCGACTCTGCCATGCGTGAATACACCCCACAAAAAGCCACCATCATTCTGATGCGACCCCAGACGGGCGAGATTCTGGCGATGGCCAACCGACCCAATTTCGATCTCAATCTGCGCGCGGACGCCAAACCGGAGCAAATGAAAAACCGCGCCATCATCGACATGATGGAGCCGGGTTCGACTTTCAAGATTGTGACTGCGGCCGCCGCGCTCAATGAGCACAAGGTCGGTCCTGGCTCGATGATTTTTTGCGAGAACGGCGTCTGGAATTTCGGAGGAAGCGCGTTGCACGATCATCAGCCTTTCGGGGAGTTGAGCGTGCAGGATGTTCTCGTGAAATCGAGCAACATCGGCGCGGCCAAACTCGCCTGTAGCGTTGGCGAGCAAAAATTCTATGAGTACATTCGCCGCTTCGGTTTTGGTGAGCGTACCGGGATCGAGCTTCCCGGTGAGATCAGCGGTCTGATTCGCCCGCCCCAGTCCTGGAGCAAAATCTCGATCACACGGATTCCGATGGGCCATGAAATCGGAGTAACCCCATTACAAATGACCGTAGCGATGGCGGCGATCGCCAACGGCGGCAAATTGATCACTCCGCGCATGGTGAAATCCATTACTAGCGACGACGGCAAAACTCTCAGCTCGTTTTCGACGGTCGTTTTGCGCCAAGCAATTTCTCCCCAGACAGCCAGACAAATCGGCGATGCGCTGCGCGGTGTCGTGAGTGATCGCGGCACCGCCGCGGCCGCCGCCGTCCCCGGCTTTACCATTGCAGGCAAAACTGGTACCGCTCAAAAAGTCGATCCGAAAGGTGGCTACGAAAAAGGAAAGTATGTCGTTTCCTTCAGCGGCTATCTGCCCGCCGAGCATCCTGAGTTTGTCGGCCTTGTTGTTCTGGACGATGCGCACACGAGCAAGCCGGAGTTGAACTACGGCGGGCACGTCGCCGGTCCGATCTTTTCCCGGATCGCTGAGCAAGCGGCACGTTATCTCGATCTTCAGCCGCGTGAGGAAATTCGCAAAGCATTGCCGGTGGAGCGAGTTGCCTTAACCAATGTCCCGCCCCATTGAGCGCCTTGCGCCCGCATGCTGAACTCTCATGCAGCTCAAAACTCTTGCCGGTGCGATTGCAGTCCGCCAGGTCATCGGGCCGCTTGATCGCGCAGTGGAAAGCATCGCGTATGACTCGCGGCGAGTGCAAAGGAATGGTCTGTTCGTGGCGCTGCGTGGAGAGAAAAACGACGGGCACGAATTCACCGGCCAAGCCATTGAAAAAGGCGCTTCGGTGATCGTCGCGGAGCGGGAAGAGAAAAATCCGCGTGTCACCTGCCTTGTCGTGGAGAACACGCGCTCTGCCCTCGCCGATCTGGCTGCAACGTTTTACGGACAGCCGGCGCGGCGATTAAAACTCGCGGCCGTCACCGGCACCAATGGAAAAACCACCACCACCTTTCTTATCAAACACATCTGTGAAAAGGCCGGCTTGCGTTGCGGTCTGATCGGGACGGTGCGCTACGAAATCGGCGAGCGCGTTTTGCCCGCCGCGCGGACGACGCCGGAATCGCTCGACCTGCAAGAGTTGCTTGCGCAAATGGCCAACGCCAGTTGTCGGGCCGCGGCCATGGAGGTTTCTTCTCACGCGCTGGCGCAGGAGCGCATACGCGGCCTCGAGTGGGACGTCGCTGTCTTCACTAATCTAACGCAAGACCATCTCGATTATCACGGCACGATGGAAAATTACTTCGAATCGAAAGCGAAATTGTTTAGTCAACTGGCGCAGCAGCAGAAAAAACGAGAGCCCGTCGCAGTTGTGAACATGGACGATCGCTACGGCGAGCAATTGCTTGATAAGATCGACAAGAAGATTTCCGTGATCACGTTTGGAATGGGCGTGCGCGCAGATTTTCGCGCCTCAAATTACCGCATGGAATTTGGCGGCACATCGTATCAGCTCGACGCCCGCGGCAAAAGTTATCTCGTGCGCGTTCCGTTAATCGGCCGGTTCAACGTCGCCAACTCGATGGCGGCGCTGGCCGGGGCGAACGCGCTCGGCCTCAGCCTGCGCGAAGCAGTTCTTAGCCTCGGCAAATCGCCGCAAGTTCCTGGCCGGCTTGAGATGGTCCCGGCAAAGCGTCAGTTTCAGGTGTTTGTTGATTACGCGCACACGCCGGACGCGCTCGTCAACGTTCTCAAAACCCTGCGTGAGCTCGAGCCGGGTCGCTTGATTACCGTGTTCGGTTGCGGCGGCGATCGCGACCGGCAGAAGCGGCCGCTCATGGGCCGCATCGCCGATCAAAATGCGGATTACTCGATCATCACTTCCGATAACCCGCGCAAAGAAGATCCCAACGCGATTATCTCCGAGATTGAAAAAGGGTTTGGCTCGGATCGTTACGAAAAAGTGGCCGAACGCACCGAGGCGATTGCCCGCGCGATTGCGCTTGCTCAACCGCGCGACGTTATCTTGATCGCGGGCAAAGGGCACGAAACTTATCAAGAGTTCGCCGATCACACCGTGCCCTTCGATGATATTCAAGTCGCGCGCCGCGCAATCGAGGACCGCCCCGTGGAATTTTAGATGAATAAATTGTCGATCTTTCAAATTGCTGAGTTTGCGGGCACTTCCGTCTCAGTCGGAGATGGAAATGTTTCCATCGAAAAGATCAGCACCGATTCGCGTACGCTAAAACGCGGCGAATTGTTCGTCGCCTTGCGCGGGGAAAATTTCGATGGACACAAATTCGTTGAAGCCGCCGTGAAAACCGGCGCCGCAGGCGCGATTGTCGATCGTGACTGGGAGGGAAAGGTTCCAGACAACTTTACGGTCGTTCGCGTCGAAGACACTTTGCAGGCCTACCAAACCGTGGCCGCGAACTACCGGAAATCGCTTCCGCTTCGAGTCCTGGCGATCACTGGAAGCAATGGCAAGACGAGCACGAAAGATTTTGCCGCGGCGGTCCTCGGTCGCCGTTTCCGCGTGACCAAAACTCAAGGCAACTTCAACAATCACGTCGGCCTTCCGCGCACCATGCTGGAGGCGACGTCGCAAGATGAAGTCGCCGTTTGGGAGATTGGCATGAATCATCCCGGTGAAGTTGCCGCGCTCGCGAGAATCGCCGCGCCGGATGCGGCGCTCATCACAAACATCGGTATTGCACACATCGAGTTTATGGGTTCGCGCGAAGCAATCGCGGCCGAGAAAGGGGCGCTTGCCGAAGCCATCGGGCCACAAGGCTCGATCATTTTGAATGCGGATGATCCGTTTAGTAGAAACATCGCGGCGCGTACGCACGCCAAAGTCATTTTTGCTGGGACAACTGCCGGAACAATTCGCGCCGGCGAAATTACGCAGAGCGCGCATGGATCGGATTTTACCATTCTCGAGGGCGCGCATCGCTGCCGCGCGCAATTGCCCGTACCGGGTTTGCACATGGTGCGAAACGCTATGCTGGCCGTCGCCGCCGGTCGCGTCTTCGGTCTTTCCCTGGAGGAAGCCGCGGCCGGTCTCGTCGCCGCGCCGCTGGCCAAGGCGCGTTTGCAAATCAGACAAATTAACGGCGTGCAATTCATCGATGACAGCTACAACGCGAATCCCGATTCGATGAAAGCGGCGCTGCATACGCTGATGGAGCTGGATGCGGATGGGAAACGAATCGCGGTGCTCGGGGAAATGTGTGAACTGGGTGAAGAATCTGCGCGCGGTCATCGCGAAGTTGGCGAAACAGCGGCAGAGCTTGGCATCGATCAACTGATTGCGATTGGCGGCATGGGCGCGACGATTGCGCAAGCCGCGCAGCAGGCCGGGTTGGCAAGAACTGCCGCAGTTGGATCGATAAGCGAAGCCGCCGATATGTTAACCGGGATCACCGCCCCGGGTGATCTGGTGCTGATTAAAGGAAGCCGGGCCGCGCGGACTGAGCGTGTGCTCGAGGAATTCGCAAAGCGGCAACCGACGGAGGGCATTCCTTCATGATGTATTACCTCCATCGGTTGAGTGATCAGTTCATCGGCTTCAACGTCTTCTATTATGTAACGTTCCGTTCAGTGGCGGCTGCGGTCACCGCTTTCGCCGTTTCCTTGATCTTCGGGAACTTCGTCATCCGCAAGTTGACGGCGCTCAAGTTGGGCCAACCGATTCGCTCGGCGGAAGAAGTCCACCGGCTGGCAGAATTGCACTTTGGCAAGCAAGGTACGCCGACGATGGGCGGCGTGCTCATCATCGGCGCCGTCTTCCTTTCCAGTTTTCTCTGGGCGCGTCCAGACAATCGCTTCGTTTGGCTCGCTTTGTTCAGCATGCTTTCTCTGGGTGCGGTCGGATTTGCAGATGATTACCTGAAGGTTACGAAGAAAAAATCGGCCGGCATCAGTGGCCGATTCAAACTGCTTTTCCAAATCATTCTCGCGGTCATCGTCACCGCCGTCTTTCTTACCAGTCCGCTGCTCGAGGTGCAGGCGCGTTCGCTTTACCTGCCATTTTTCAAAGCGCCTGTCATCACGAACATGGGATGGTTTACCTTCCTGTTTTTTGCGCTCGTTATTGTTGGATCGTCCAACGCGGTCAATCTGACCGACGGCCTGGACGGCCTCGCTATCGGATGCACCGTGACGGTAGCGTTTGCCTATGCCCTGCTTTCTTATGCGGCCGGAAATTTTCGCATCGCGGAATACTTGCAGGTTCCGTTTTATCCATTCACCGGCGAGCTGACGGTTGTCTGCGCGGCGCTGGTTGGCGCCGGCTTTGGATTTCTTTGGTTTAACTGCTATCCGGCAAAAGTTTTTATGGGCGATACCGGATCGCTCGCCATCGGCGGCATGATCGGTGTGGTCGCGATCTGTTGTAAGCAGGAACTGCTCCTGATGGTGGTGGGCGGTGTTTTCGTGGTCGAAGCGGTCTCAGTGATTTTGCAGGTCCTGAGTTTCAAACTGACCGGCCGCCGCATCTTTGCCATGTCGCCAATTCATCATCATTTCGAACTGGTCGGTTGGAAAGAAAACACCGTCATCGTGCGGTTCTGGATTCTCTCGGGAGTCTTCGCCTTGCTTGGCCTGGCGACACTGAAGTTGAGGTAGAAACGTGCGCTACAAAAATCAAAAGGTCGCGGTTCTCGGGGCAGGTCTAAGCGGAAGGGCGGCTGCGCTTCTGCTCAAGGCGGAAGGCGCTCAAGTAACCGTTCTCGATAACGCCGAGGAAAAGAATTTACTCAAGTCCACCATCGACAATCTGCGCGCGCAAGGCGTTCGCATAATTTGCGGAACGGCGGCAGACGAGGATTCAACCAGTTACCAACTGGCGGTCTTGAGTCCGGGAATCGATCCGGCGACGTCGCTGGCGCGCAATTTCTCTTCGCGCAAGATAGAAATCATTGGCGAGCTCGAGCTCGGCTGGCGATCCTGCGAACTTCCGGTCATCGCCGTAACCGGCACAAACGGAAAGACAACTACCACTGAATTGCTCGCGCAGATGCTGGACGCGTGCGGCCAACGGACCATCGCTTGCGGCAACATCGGCAAACCGCTTTCCGAAGTCGCGCGCGAAAAAAACTCGTTCGACGTGCTTACCGTCGAAGTGAGTTCGTTTCAACTGGAGACGATCCAAACTTTCCGGCCATCGATCAGCCTGTGGCTCAACTTCGCTCCCGACCATCTCGACCGTTATCGCTCCGTCTCCGATTATCGCGCGGCCAAGCTGCGCATTTTTGAAAATCAAACCGAGGACGATGTCGCGATCGTAAATGCGAGTGAGATTCTGCCGAAAATTCACCCGCGCCAAATTACGTTTAGTGCTTACGCCGATCGCGCCGATTTTCGTTTGGCCGAAGGGGCGATCGTTTATCAAAACCAAATCGTTTTGCATCTGGCCGAGACGAAACTGCGAGGATCGCACAACATCGAAAACTTGATGGCGACGCTGGCCGCGGGCGTAGCGCGCGGTTTGTCGTTTCGGCAAATGGTCCCGC
>DATMPQ010000091.1:0-3178 GCA_035567015.1 Chthoniobacterales bacterium
TGAGTGATTGCGAAGAGACTCACGGCGAGCATAAATCCACGCATCATGCCATCGATCAATTAAATTCCGGCGTAATCGTATGATGAAGCCCAGCTACGTTCGGGTAATTATCGACCGCGCGATCCATCGCGAGCTCGACTATCTCGTGCCCGAAGCATTGTCGGAGCGCGTCAGTGTCGGGTCGCGTGTACGCGTGCCATTTCGCGACAAATCGGCGCTCGCCACGGTGGTCGCGACTCTCGCGCAAAGCGAGGTGGCGGGGATTCGCCCGATCGAAGCGGTCGTCGGCGATAGTCCGGTCCTCAGCGAAGAATTGCTCGAGCTGGGAAACTGGATGAGCACGTACTATTGCTGCCCGATCGAAACGGTCATGCGCAGTTTGCTGCCGCAAGTGATTCGGCGCGCGGAAATCGGTTGGAAGAAACAATTGTTCGTGCAACCCGCGCACAAGATCGACAATGAGGAAATCGAACGACTTCGGCGGCGCGCCCCGCGGCAGGCGGAACTACTCGAAGCAATCAGCCAGCTCGACGCGCCCATTTCCGCCGCGCAGTTACTGCGCAAGATGTCGCTGGACAATCAGACCCTGCGCGCGCTGGTAAAACGCGGCTTCGCGGAGTTGCGTGAGCAAGCGGTGGCGCGCGATCCACACGGCGACGAGCAATTTATTGCTACCTCGGATCTCGAGTTGAATGAGGAGCAAGTTCTCGCCCTGAAGCAAATCACCGAAGCGCTCGATTCTTCTGGAAATGCGCGCCCGATTCTGCTGCACGGCGTGACCGGCAGCGGCAAAACCGAAATTTATTTGCAAGCGATTGACACGACGCTCGCGCGCGGCCATAGCGCGATTGTGCTCGTCCCGGAAATTTCGCTCACGCCGCAAACGGTCGAGCGTTTCAAAAGCCGTTTCGCGGAAGCGCAAGACGCGGTCGCGGTCCTGCACAGCCATCTCTCCGAAGGCGAACGCCACGATGAGTGGCACAAGATTCACTCGGGCCGGGCGCGCATCGTGATCGGCGCACGCAGCGCGGTCTTCGCGCCGCTGAAAAATCTCGGGCTCATCGTTGTCGATGAAGAACACGAAACGACCTATAAACAAGAAGAAGCGCCCCGTTATCACGCGCGCGACGTCGCAGTCGTGCGCGCGAAGATCGAGAAATGTGTCGCCGTCCTCGGAAGCGCCACGCCTTCGCTCGAGAGTTATCACAACGCCAGCATCGGCAAATACCAGCTGCTGGCGCTCACCCAGCGCGTGGATGAAAAGCAGATGCCTCTCATGCGCATTGTCGATCTTCGACAGGAACGACGGAAAGAAAAGAAAGCTGCAATACTCTCCGAAAAATTGTCGCAGGCAATTGCCGATCGTTTGGAAAAACGCGAACAGACAATTTTGTTCTTAAACCGTCGCGGTTTTTCCACCTCGTTACTTTGCAGCGAGTGCGGCGAAGCACGCGATTGCCCGAATTGCAGCGTCGCCCTAACCTTCCATCGACATCCCGCGGCCGCGGGACGGTTGAGTTGTCATTTGTGCGGCCATACCGCTGCCGTGCCGAAGAAATGTCCGGCCTGTGGCAAGGATGCGCTGATTTATGCCGGTTTCGGCACGGAAAAAGTGGAATCGACCGTGGCGGCCATTTTTCCAAACGCGACCGTGTGCCGGATGGACGCGGACTCGATGACGCGCAAACAAGCGTATCGCGACACGCTCCTTAATTTTCGCGCCGGCAAGATCGACATTCTCGTTGGCACGCAAATGATCGCGAAAGGTCTTCATTTTCCAAACGTGACGCTGGTCGGGATCATCAATGCCGATCTCGCACTGCATCTGCCGGATTTCCGCGCCGGTGAACGAACATTTCAACTTCTCACTCAAGTAGCCGGACGCGCCGGGCGCGGCGAGACGCGAGGAGAAGTCTTTGTGCAAACTTACACACCGTTTAGTCCCTCCATTCAGTTCGCGCGGCACCACGATTTCCCCGGCTATTTCCAGCAGGAGCTCGAGTTTCGCGAGCGTTGCGATTTCCCGCCGTTCAAGCACGCGATTTTGATAACAGTGCGCTCCGCTCATGAGGCGCGCGCGAAATTTTCTGCGGAAACGCTGGCGCGGAGATTGAAAGAAGCGCTCGGGCCGGAATTCATTCTGGGTGATGCGGCGCCGGCGCCACTGGAAAAATTGCAAGGACAATTCCGGTTCCACATTTTGATGCGTGGTGAAGCGATCGTGCGTTTGAGCCGGCTGGTGCGCGAGACTCTGGACAAATTGCCGTTTCCCGAAGACGTGGCCGTGGCCGTTGATGTCGATCCCTATCAACTGCTCTGAGAAATTGCATCCCCAGTAGGAGGTTGCTAAAAGCAGTGCATGAAAAAATTGTTCGTCGGGATCTACTTGATCCTGGCGCTCGCGTCGCTCTCGGCTCAATCGCAACAGAGCGGCAGAACGCTCAGCAGTTTCCTGGCGGCGCAGGGGCTCGCCGGCGCCAAACTCGAGCGGGGCTTTGGAAATCATCTCATGGTTCCGGTTTCCATTAACAACAAACGGGGGGCCCTGATGATCGACACGGGAGCGCCGATCACGCTCATCGACAAAAACAGCGCAGCGACATTCGGGCTAAAGGTTGAAAACACCGCCCGCACTGTCGGCGGGGTATTCGGCACACAGTGGGAACGTTACGGCATGAGCATGGTAAAGAGCATCGCGATGGGGAATTGCGTGCTGACCAACGTGCCGGTCGCGCTCTCGGATGAATCGAGGCTGAATGCGGAAATTAGCCGCTCCCTCCGGATCGCATATCCCAACATCTATGCAGATGTCGCATATCAATGGGCTTCTCGGCGCGCGTGAGATGCGCAAGTTTGGAATGATTGTCGATTGCACCCGGCAAATGCTTTACGTCAATCCCAACGGGCCGAGCGCGTTGGTTAGCTAGAAACTGGCAGAATTTCTTGCCGGCAGAGGATTTACGCGAGTCCCGATGCGCTTGAACTCAACCAATCATTTCGATGTGCAAGGCGCTCTCAACGGGCATCCAACACGCTTCATCGTCGATAGCGGCGCGGGAACAACGGTTCTGGGAAAAGAAATCGCGGTCCGCGGCGGCGTGCTTCCAGGAGGTCTGCCGCTCGTCTCCGATACCAGTGCTGGTCACAGGGTATACATCAGCGGTGGCGAGGTGAACGA
>DATMPQ010000092.1:0-3379 GCA_035567015.1 Chthoniobacterales bacterium
GTTACCCTGATCGGACTCGCTCATGTTGCGGTTCTGGCCGGATTGATCCGGTGGAGTCGCGAAATAAAAAGCTCAAACAGGCAAACTATTGTCTGGATGAATGGTGGCGCGGGCGATGGAGTTGCGGAAACAAGAAGCGCAGCGGCGCCGAAGCGTATGAAAGCTTCAGCGCCTCCTCCTGAAGCGAGACCGTCGAAGACAGAAGAGATGGAGGATGAACAATCCGTGTTCAGTTCTGTAAAGAGTGATATTCAGTTGCCGGCTTCGAAACCGCGCCCAACGCCGACCATTACTCCAAAGGCAAGTCAAGCTCCCAAACCGACGCCGAAACCCACGCCAAAGCCGACGCTAAAACCGAAGAAGACAGTTCTCGCGAAAGCGCCGCTAAAAACAACATCGAAATTTAAACCCAGTTCCGACGAAACAGAGAGGCGCACTGACGTCAATTCGGAAGAGAGCAAAATCGCAAAACTTGCGCCCGTGAAGGATAACGCTGTCGAGACGCAAGATGATTCCTCGAAGCAATCAGCTGAAGCCATTGCACCTCAAAACAGTATCGGCAAAGGCGCCTCGTCAGGAGACCGTGGACATGGTCGTGGCGCGGGCGGCGGGTCTGAATTTGGTTGGTATGGAAGCTTGCTGCACGACCGCTTTTACAGCGAATGGGTTCAGCCCACTGCAACCATTGCATCTGGCGCAAAGATTTCCGCCCTCGTGAAAATTCGAATCGAAAAAGATGGGCGTGTTTCGAATTTCGAAATGATCAGACCCTCAGGCAATGCGGCGGTCGACGAGTCGGTGGCCGCGATTGCCAAACGCGTTAGCCAGGTTGATCCGCTCCCGGCCGGCCTCGGCGTCGGCGATCATTATGATGTGCGAATCAATTTCGAATTGAACTCCGAATAATGAATTAGCGGTCAAAGATCAGTCTTCCGTCTGCTCGGATGCCCAGGTAAATCAGAGCGTCGCTCGTCGTCTTTCCGAGTCAGCGCCGCGCTTCGCAGGCATGTGTCATATTGCCAAAATTCGCCTGATGGAATTTCGTCGATAGAGCGCGCTTCCATTGGCAGAAGCGGCGGTTTTATGATGAAGGCCACCCTTTGAGATATCGGCGCGGCGCGAGTTTCGGCGGCCGCTTTCCGTTCAATACGGCACCGACGACGGAAATGTATCGAAGCTCCTGTCGATTGGCGGCACACCGCAGCATTAGTCCGCCGCGGCTCATGTCGCCGCGTCCGACAAAGTCGGCTGGAAAAAGCAACCGTTCGCGAAAGATTTCAAGCAGAACATCGACGTATTTGCCAGTAGCAATGCTACCAAGCAAAACAATCTGCGCGTTCGGCGATATTTGTTTAGCCAATCGGCGCGCATGACGTCGCAAAGGTGTTCGATAGCGTGGGTCGTCTTCTTCAATATCGACAGCGGCAAATTCATTTAAATCGCGAAGAGTCACTCGCGCCCGGGCATGCATCAGTCCGCGCGTGGGCGTGATGACGAAAACACAGGAGCTTCCCTTTGTCGTCTGCGCAAAGGCGTTCGCGTAAACGATCTTGCCACGAAAATAAAGGCCGCTCAGAAAGGTGAAGACCTCGGCAATGGGCGCACCGCGTTTGCTCCGCAATTCCTTTGCAAGATCAAATTGCGCGCGCTCGCTCAAAATCATTTGGGCCCGCCGGCCTCCAGCGTAGGCCGGCGAGAGAAGAAAGATGCGATAGCAAGCCTTGTCTTCCATCCGTTCCAACCGTGACCGCCGATGGCGATCGTCGCAACCGCGCTCCTTGCTTGCCTTTTCAGGGCATTGGGGAAAATAATGCGAGGTGCGTTTGACATGGCCATTTAGATCTCGCGTCGCCAAGGACCGCAACGAACAAGAGCATTACTTTTTGAACGGCGATGCGTGTCCGGATTTTTTGTGCGTGGGAGCCCATAAAGCCGGGACCACATGGCTTTATCAGCAACTCGATTCCCATCCGGATTTCTGGATGCCTCCTGTAAAAGAACTGCATTATTTTGATCAACTGGGCAGGGTTCAACGCGCAGCTCGTCCGCGGTGCAGAGATGAACGCGATCTCCAGTTTCTCGAGAGGCTCAATAGCCTTGGTACCGAAGCGGGTATCGACCTCGACAATTATGCACGACTGTTTGAATCCAAGGCATCGCTCCTTTCAGGTGATATTTCGCCAAATTATTCGACGCTGAGCAATGAACTCATTCGACGAGTCGTCGAATACTTCCCAAACCTAAAGGTAATCTTTCTGGCGCGTGATCCCGTTGAGCGAGTCTGGTCGCACTTGTCCATGGAAGTGCATTACCGCCAGGTTGAGCCGTTTGACGTGACCAATATTGATGAAGTCAATCGGAATTTGCGCCGCCGAGGCATGCTCTTGCGTTCGTACCCGAGTGCTGTCGTTGCGCGATGGAAACGCTATCTCCATCCACAGCAGTTCCACGCTTATTTCTTTGATGATCTACAAAGCAATCCCGCTAAACTGCGACGCTCCGTGCTTCGTTTCCTGGGTGCCGATCCAGACAAGCCAGGCAGCCGATTGACGGCAGATTACAACAGTTGGGCCAGGGCGGAAAAGCTGCCGCTGACAGACCAGGTGCGATCGCATCTGGCTAGGTTCTTTAAGAAGGAACTGAAGACCTGCGCAGCGCGACTGGGCGGGCCAGCCAGAGATTGGCCGGCGCGGTACGGCTTTTCGGTATTCTGTTTCTTCTGGCAATTGGCAGATTATTTGGATCTCCTTGTGTGGTGTGATTGGATTGCGTGAGGGCTGTAGCCGGGGGCGTTGATGCCGGCCCGCTCAAACAGGCGTCATCAACCGCGATCAGCGATCGCGGCTACAACTTTGGCCTTTGCTCGCGCCCGATTGGCCTGAAGCTCAGCCAAGTGTTTTTCCGACCAGCGGCAAAGAGCATGCAAGGGCTTAATCAAAGTCCGGCCCAATCTGGTCAGCGAATATTCTACTTTCGGTGCTTACGCAGACCTTGCGCAGCCTCGACCGCCACTGCTTGGTGCAATGCGCCGTTCATCCCGTCGTGCCACCGGGATCAAATTGCGCTCGCTCGCTCAAAATCATTTGAGCTCGCCGGCCTCCCGCGTAGGCGGGCGATAGCAACACGCGAGCGACATCGTTGTTGTCGATCTTGTTGGTCATTATTTGAATTTGAGTGCAATCGGGCGAGCGGCAACAAACTGGATCACGTTCCGGTTAGGCGCGCCTCGGCCAGATCAAGATCGCGTTGAATCCGGCGCAGTGCATCATCATTGATGACGCGTTGGTTGCGCAGATGGATGATCGTTTCGCGTTCGGTGTCGAGCGCTTTCTGCTGGAGCCGCTGATATTGCGGAGTCGCGATTTCGCCGCGGCATTCA
>DATMPQ010000093.1:0-6844 GCA_035567015.1 Chthoniobacterales bacterium
TTACTGAAAAGCCCGCTTTAGGACGGACAGCTTATGGAAATCGGAACCATTGGAGCAGGAGATTTCGCGCAAGCGTTCGCAAAGCGGGCATTGAAGGCAGGCCATAAGGTAAAGCTTAGCAATAGCCGAGGTCCCGACAGCCTCCGAGAAATTGTCGATCAACTTGGTCCTGGAGCAATGGCTGCCACCAAGGAAGAGGCAGCGGCTTGCGAAATGGTTCTTCTTGCTGTGCCTTGGGACAACGTGCCCGAGACACTTGCAAGTCTTCCCAAGTGGAACAATCAGATTCTGATCGATGGGACCAATCCTTTTCACGGCAAGGCCGGACGTTTCACGCCGGCCGATGTTGGAAACCTATCCACCAGCCAGCTTGTTGCGGCGCTAGCTCCTGGAGCACGAGTCGTTAAAGCACTAAACAATATAACCGTGCCTAACTTCGGGGCGGATCCGGTCGTGAACGGGGCGAGACGAGTTGCGTTTATTTCGGCAGACGATGACGGTGCGAAGAAGCGAGTCGAAACCTTACTCGAAAGTTTTGGCTATTCAGTCATTGATCTCGGAAATCTTCGCGATGGAGGGCTGATCCAGCAAGCAGGTGGTCCTCTCGCAGGCCGGGATTTCTTGGAGCGAGGAGAATCCTAATGAAAGCCATTCATCTCACTGCTTATGGTAATCCAGCTCAGAACTTAAGGATGGTCGAAGTTTCGGAACCAAACGCGCCGTCTGCAAACGAAGCTCTGGTGCGCATGGAGTATGCGCCGATTGATTACAGCGACCTCCTTTTAGCGAACGGAGTTTACTTTTTAAATCCGAAGCTTCCTTCTGTCATAGGAGGTGAAGGGGCGGGAATTGTCGAGGTGATCGGGCCGGGAGTCACCAACGTCAAGGTAGGCGATCGTGTTACCGTCCCATTTGGAACATTTACCTGGTCTGAAAAAGTCCTTGCTCCAGCCGAAGGTCTTTTCGTCGTTCCTTCTTCAATCGATGCCAGAACGGCTTCGATGTTAAACATCAATCCGACGACCGCGGTTCTTCTCTTAGACGAATTTGTAAAGCTAAAGGCGAAAGACTGGATTGCATTAAACGCAGCAAACTCCCACGTTGCGCGATGCCTGATCGCGATTGCAAAATCGTGCGATCTCAAGGTTGTAGGTATTGTCAGGCGGTCCGAGCTTATCCCGGAGATTGAAAAACTGGGCGTTGATTTCGTAGGCGTGGAATCGCCGAACCTCCCAAAGCAAATTCAGATTGCAACCGACGGAGCACCAATATCTTTGGGTCTTGATGCCGTCGGTGGTCCAGCGACAGCGACGATGGCCAGCGTGCTCTCATCAGGTGCTCATCTCGTCAGCTACGCGTGGCTGAGTGGTTTGCCGATTCATGTGCCGCAAGGCGATCTCATTGGCAAGAGGTTAAACATCCACGGCTTCTGGATGTATTACGAAGAGTATCTCCCCAAAATGCGAGCGGCACTGACCGAGGCAGCAAAAGTAGTCGCTTCCGGCAAATTAACTTTACCAGTCATCACAACATACAAACTATCCCAAATCAAAGAAGCAATCGAACACTCCCAGCGTGGTGGCAAAGTTCTATTGGATTTCAATCAGCCAAACTAGCGCCATGTCCTACAGCATATCGACCTTGCTAACCCGCAATCTTCAAGACGTCTTCGGTGAAAACGACCCCGCGCGTCGGCGCGCGGCCATTGACGAGCTCTGGATCGAAGATGGCGTGTTCTATGACCCAAAAACGGGCGTCCACCGTGGCCGGGACGAGATTGATCGCGTCGCGGGCGCGATCAAGGCTACTCACCCGGACTTTCGATATCAGCCAATTGCCGACCCTGAGGAATTGGGGAATTGCGGGCGGGTCCAATGGGTATCGGGCCGCCCTGGTGAGGCGCCAGCTTACGCCGGGACTGATTTCATCATTGCCCGGGAGGGCCGGATTGCCGCCCTTTATCTCTTTTTCGACAAGCTACCCTGATGAAAGGAAATCATAGGACGATCAAAGAATGGTCTGCTCATGTTTGGTGAAGAGTTTTCAACAGAAGGAGAAATTAGATGATAAGTAAAATCGAAGTAGAGCGATTCACCCTGAGAGCCTCCAAACCGTTTGATCAAGTAGTTGCGGCTCTCAACTCCGCGGTCGGTCATCCGGACATGGCTGAATTTTGGAAATCGACTCATCAAGCGCAGTCCGATGCCGAACTACAGAACACAATCGAAAAAGGCCTCGGGCGAACAGGACTGATGTTGTTTGCGGAATTCGATCACGGCGCAGTCGTGCGCAAAGGAACAGGTCGCGCTACACCGAGAATGATCCGCTTTGTCATTGGCAATCCACTTATCATGCGAGAGATGGCGAAGCATGTTCCCGACGCCGGCTCTTATGCTCCGGTCACAGTCCTTGTGGATGAGCACGCGGATGGCGTTCATCTTTCCTATGACAGAATGGCGAGCTTACTCGCTCCTTACGAAAATGTAGAGGCTCTTAAAGTCGCCCGAGAATTGGATGCAAAGGTTGAGGCGCTGCTTGCCTCGGCGGCGGCCTAACGAATCGTTCCGACCCCCGCCCACCGCGTTCCCGAATCATTTGGTTGTCTTGGAGACTCGCGCAACCAGTTCATCCAATCGTGAAAGTAATAGCTTCAAGATCGGAGACCTGTTCGACTTCTTGTAGCCAAGCACCAGGTCGATAGTCGGCGTGTCTCCTTTGAGAGGACGGCTCGTGACAGACGGAGTGAGAAAGTTCTCTGTGTAAGCAGGTAATAGCCCTACGCCGTGCGTCGATGCTATTAAGGCCAAAGCGCTCTGTCTGAAGTTGGATCGTTTTGTACCGATAAAGGCGTGGTCTATCTCGTGAGTTGGCGTGATACGGATTCCGGACCGCTTCAGATAGTTGTCGATGACTCCGCGCAGTACGGGAGCAGCTGTGTGCGACACCGTGACAAATGCCTCGTCCACTAAGTCCGCCGCGCGGATTGCTTTGAGAGCAGCGAGACGGTGGCCGCTGGGCAAGAACACAAGCAAGGGCTCCTTGATGAGAAGACGGAACGCCAACTCCGGGAACCCTCGTTCCCGTCGAAGAAAAGCTGCATCAACGGTTCCCTTCAAAAGGGCATCCGCGAGCGCTGGCGAGTATTGACTCGAAATCGTCACGTCGATGTTCGGCAATTCTTCGCGCAAAATTCCGAAGGCTTCGGGCATCCAGGTCAATTCGTGGTTCGTCAGGAAACCCATCACGAAGCGTGGCTTCGCTGGATGAGCGATCCCGCGTGCAGCGTCGGCTGCCGCTTCCACCTGCGATAAGACCAACCGGGCGTGATCGAGAAACGCTCGACCCGCCGGGGTCAGTTCGATCCCGCGAGCGCCGCGCGTTAGCAGTTGGGCACCGACCTCGTCTTCAAGATCCCGGATCTGCCGGCTCAACGAAGGTTGTGACGTGTGCAGTTTTCGCCCTGCTGCCACGGTGAGACTTCCCGCATCGGCGACGGCAACAAAATAGCGAAGGTGTCGCAGTTCCATGTTTCCACTCATGCTTCTGAAGCATGAACGCCAAACTTACAAAGTCTTTTTCAAGGCGCTCGAGGAAGCTAACCTTGCCATTAGTCAGAGTTGCATGAGCAAATTGAGAGAAGAGCCTACGAAATCTGGTTGGCGGGCGGAAGCCGTAACGGTGACGACCTCAGCCATTGGTTTCAAGCTGAAATTGAAGTGTTGGAGGAACGCGCTTGACCCTAGCGGCAAGCAGCAATAAACCAGTAACAAGAAAGAAAAAAACCAAATGAACACAGTTACAACAAAGAATAGAATGCAGTTATATCAGGAGGATTGGGGCAAACGGCATCCCGCAGTCTTCAGCCACCGGCCCACGGACCGGCTTGCCACCCCCACGCTGCTAAGCATCGTGGCAATCGCCGCGATGGCGTTTTCGGTTACCGCGGGGCCTGCTGAGGCGCAGACCGCCCAGCCGGTAAAGAACGTCGTGCTGGTGCACGGTGCATTCGCCGATGGCTCCGGCTGGGAAGCCGTCGCCAAGATCCTCGAGAAGGATGGCTACAAGGTGTCGGTGGCGCAGCCCCCCGAGACCTCCTACGCTGAGGATGTCAAGTACACGAAGGCGGCCATCGACGCCATGAACGGGCCGGTGATTTTGGTCGGCCACAGTTATGGTGGGTCCATCATCACCGAGGCAGGCAACGATCCGAACGTTTCGGCACTGGTCTACATCGCCGCCTTTGCGCTCGATGACGGTGAGAGCTGTGCGTCGATCGAACAGGCCCTGCCGCAAGCCTCCAAGGCATTCAAAGCGGACAGCGACGGCAACTGGTGGATAGAACCGGAGCATTTCGCGGCCGACTTCGCGGCGGACGTTCCGGCGGCCGTGTCCCACTTCATGGCCCAGTCGCAGGTGCCGATCTCCACCGACTCGTTCACCCACAAGGTCACGGCGCCCGCCTGGAAGACCAAGCCCACCTGGTACATGGTGGCTACCGCAGACCGGTCGATCAATCCGGACCAGGAGCGAATGATGGCTAAGCGCGCCAATGCCAAGACGGTCGAAGTGAATGCCAGCCATGTGGCCTACATGTCTCACCCGAAGGAAACAGCTAAGCTTATCGAACAGGCTGCCACCTCCGCGCCCGTCAAGCGATAGGTTGCGCCCCGGCTCACGCGAGAGTAGACCTCCGCCGATGCTGACAAGATCGGCGGAGGCCCAGATCAACGTAGTCTAAGGAGAACCCAATGAAGGATCATATCACCATAGAAGGCCGGGACGGCGCGTTCGCCGCCTATATCGCGCGACCGAAGACCTCGCCGGCTCCCGCCGTCGTCGTTTTGCAAGAAATATTTGGTGTGAATATGGACATGCGCGAGTGGTGCGATGAACTTGCTGCACACGGCTTCATAGCGGTCTGCCCCGATCTGTTCTGGCGCCAGGAGCCGGGCCTCGATCTCAACCACTCGTCCGATGCGGAGTGGAAAAAAGGATTAGCCCTGTACGCCGCCTATGACCGGGATAAGGGCGTCCGCGACATCGTCGATACCGCTCATGCCGCAGGCCAGCTAGAGGGTGCCTCAGCCAAGGTCGGCGTGATGGGCTTCTGCCTCGGCGGCCTGATGACCTTTCTAACCGCAGCGCGGGAAAAAATCGACGCTACCGTAGCCTATCACGGCGGGGACACGGAAAAATACCTCGACGAAGCCGACGAAATCACGGCGCCGATGTTGATGCACCTCGCTGAAGAGGACGAATTCATCTCCAAGGAGGCTCAGACAAAAATCAAAGCCGCACTTTCAAACAAGCCGAATGTGAAGATCTATAGTTATCCTGGATGCAATCACGCCTTCGCGCGCCACACCGGCACTCACTACAACGCCGCGGCGGCAGCCAAAGCGAACGGCCGAACTTGGCAATTTCTTCACGATCACCTGAGCTGATTGCGTCACGCCAAAGCGCGTGACGCAGTTTGTTTTAGCTCAACTCGCTGCGCGAAGTAATCGACCAAGCATCGGCTGCTTCACGCTTTGCGGGCGACACGCCTGCCTCTACAGAATGCGACCAGAGCTTTTCAACAAAGCCAACCCATCTCACAATAGGCAACCGCGGATTGCGCGGATGACACGGATAAGAGTTGAATCACTTTCCGGCCATCGGAAAAGCGCGCTGTCTTGTCACGTCGTAGCATTTGCAGAGACGGATGATGGTTCAGAAACCGAAGGGGTGAGAGCGCGCGCTTTTCTGCGCCCGCGTGGTCTGCGTTTTGCTTTCTCAGTGCCCAGAGTTCATGAAAGACCGCTTACGCATTTTAACTGTCGAGGATGAGCCGGCCGTGACGCAGATGCTTGCGCTCCTATTGGGCGGCCCGGCCGCGAAAGTAACCAGCGCGCCCGATGGCTGGATGGCGCTCATGAAAATCGGCGCGGCCAAGCAACCTTTCGATGTCATTATTACCGACCATAACATGCGGCGTATGAACGGGCTCGAATTGGTGCGTCGGCTGCGGGTGCGCAAGTTCCCGGGCAAGATTATTGTCCTCTCAGCACATCTGACCAAGGAGAACATCCGGGCTTACGAGGAGTTGAATGTGGACATGATGCTCGCGAAACCCTTCGATGTAGAAGAGTTGCAACTCGCGATGAACCTCCTCACGAAAAAACCGTCAGCGAAGGTCACCGCGCCCATGGCGGCGCGGGCGTGAACTCTGGCACCGTCGCGGTTGAAAATGTAAATACTCAGCTCTGACTTTCACGGCTAGCTCCGCTTCTAGCCGCGTTGATAGTAGTCAACCGCGTAGGGCGTACCGCCAAATAGTTGCCGGATTGTCTTGTACTCGCCGCGAATTTCTTGCATCGCTTGTTATCGGTTTAGATCGGATGCGATTTCGGCGAAGCCGTCCTCCACTCCCTGCTCAGCCTGCCAGTCCTGGTCGCCGTGGCGACCGTGGACGGCGAAGCCTCCTTGCTCGCGAAGACTTTCGGAGTTCGGAGTTTAAGACGCGACCCCAGTTTCTCCCGCGGCCTAATTCGCTTAATAGATCGACAATCAACGAATCTAGTTCTGCTTCTTGTCAGCGGCGGCCTCTTTAGCTTGGTCGCGTGGCGATTCAGTCTGAGTTGAAATGATCTTTCCCGTTTTCGCATCGACCAGGACTTCGGTGATGTCGCGTGTGCCGGCCCGCGCGATATCGAACGACCACACCAGATGACCCTTCTCTTTCTCGATCTCCGCGCTCTTCACAATCCCGTGAGAAACTTTCGCGAGCGCGATCTGTTCCGCCTCCGCCTTTGTGATCTTCGCCTGCTTCATCAACTCGGCCTCACTTGGTTGCGCGGCGAAA
>DATMPQ010000094.1:0-34232 GCA_035567015.1 Chthoniobacterales bacterium
CCACGCCTCGATGGAAGCTCATTCTTTACGCCAGAACTCCGCGCTTGTTTTCTAGCGGAAGGCGCACGCATCTTCCGTTCGAAAGCACTCTTAGCCGCCAATCCGAGCGACCGTCCGCGCTTCAAACAAACAGGTAGGGGCGATTGACCTCAATCGCCCGCGGGCGAACTAAGACGGCAATTGTAGCGGAAGCCGTTGGCTTCCCATGGGACGACGGCGTCGTCCCCTACAGCGTCCAATCCGAGCAATCCCAGCCAAGCATTTGCTCAACCTTGGCGATGTCTTCCGAAAAGATATCGCGCAGATATTGTCGCTCCTCCGGCGTGATCACGCGCTCGTACGGCACAACATTTCTGTCCTTGTTCCGTCGCCCGATCAACGGTCGCACGCCAAGGAAACGAAAAACGGAATCGAGCGTTTCGCGATTTTTGTCTCGAAACTCTTCCGACTTGATGATCTTGATTTGCTCTCTCGGAAAAAATTGGAACAGCCGCGCGAGCTGCTCGGAATAAAAACCTCGATCGACATAAGAGAACCGGCGCGATTGCAACGGCAGCGCTTCCCGCATCCGGCTTTTCTCCTCCTTCACCGCCTCCAGGAAATCGAGCGACTCTCGACCCTTGAAGCGTTGCATGTTCCAATGGGCAAACGCCCGCTCGATTGGATTTCGTAAGAGCACGAGCAGTTTGAGCTTCGGATCGTATTTCCAAATCCGTTCGATGGCTGGTTTCCAATAAACATAAATCGGCGTGCATTCGCCTGCGATGGACCAACGGCGCTTGAGATGAAAACTGCCATGAAGAGCATTGTAATCTGCCTCTCCGGCGAAACGCTCTTCGTCATCGAAAAAGTGCAGCTCCTGCTCATCCGGCAACGCGATCTCCGGATGTTTGCTCAAAAAATAATGCAGAGCGGTCGTCCCCGATTTTTGTGCGCCCGCAACAATGAAATCGAGGCGTTCGATCTTTCGTGGCTTAGTTCCGAACATCACGACGACGATCAATCAAGAGCCGCCCCTTGCTGGACGCAATCGCATTCCTTATTAGGAGCCGCCAGGTAGCTTGTTGATTTTTTTGTAACTCCGGAATCCGCTTTGCTGTCTTGAGTAGTAATGGGCTCTGCGTTGAATAGGTTCGCTCGCGCCGTGTCGGCTCTGGCTGAAATCATAGTCGTCGTGGCGATCATCGCCCTGCTCGCCGCCATCGCGACCACCGGCTTTCTTCGTGCGCGAAAACACAGGAAGTTCACCGAGATCCGGCGCAACCCTTCCCCGGTCAATTCAGCCGTGGATCGATACACGCCCTGACCGGCCAAGTCGCTCGAGAAGAGTTGTCGGGCTCGCGCCTGCGACCTATGATTCGCGCATGTCTCACGCCTCGCGCAGCCTGCGCTTCCTCGGCTGGTCAATTCTTAGTCTCACGATCGCTTTCGGTACACCCGCGTTTGCCGACGAAGGGATGTGGCTCTTCAATTCGCCGCCGCTCAAGCAACTGAAGGAAAGATATCATTTCGACCCGGCGCGCCTGTGGCTCGATCGTTTGCAAAAAGCCAGCGTCCGTTTCAACTCCGGTGGTAGCGGCTCGTTCGTTTCCGCGACTGGTCTGGTCATCACCAACCACCACATCGGCGCCGATGCGCTCCAGAAATTCAGCGACGAGCAGCACAATTATCTCCGCGATGGCTTTTACGCCAGAACGCGCACGGAGGAAAAGAAATGTATCGATCTTGAACTGAACGTGCTCATGTCGATCGAAGACGTGACCGCGCGGGTCAATGGCGCCGTGAAATCGGAAATGACGAGCGAGCAAGCCTCAGATGCGCGCAAGTCGGTGATCGCGGCGATTGAAAAGGAGAGCAAGGACAAAACCGGCCTTCGTTCCGATGTCGTTACGCTTTATCAGGGCGGCGCGTATCATCTTTATCGCTACAAACGTTACGATGACGTCCGGCTCGTCTTCGCGCCCGAGCAGCAGATCGCATTTTACGGCGGCGATCCCGACAACTTCGAGTACCCGCGGTTCGATCTCGATATCTGCCTCTTTCGCGTTTACGAAAACGGGCAGCCCGCCAAGATCGACAATTATTTGAAATTCAACCCGCGCGGTCCGGTTGACGGCGAGCTCACGTTCGTAAGCGGCCATCCCGGCAAAACGGATCGACAGCTCACCGTCGATGAGCTCGCCGATATGCGCGACCGCGAGTTGCCGCGGATTTTGACGATGTTCAAGCGGCGCGAAGTTCTCCTTCACAGTTTCGGCGAACGCACTTTCGAAAATGAGCGCCGCGTTCGCGACGATTTCTTTGGCGTGCAAAATAACCGCAAACGCTACGACGGCTATCTGGCCGGCCTGCTCGACCCGCAAATTTGGCAGTCACTGCAAGCCCGCGAACAAAAACTGCGGGACGCAATCTCGAGCGATCCAAAGTTAACATCGACAATTAGCGCGTATGATCGCGTCAAGAACGCGCAGGTCGAGGTCGCCAAGAATGCGCGCGTTTACAATTACTTCGAAATGGAGCGCCCCAGGTTCGGCGTCTATCGGCAACCGCGCGCATTTTACAGCACGCTTTTCAAATATGCCCGCTTGCTCGTCCGTGCCGCCGATGAACGTGCGAAGCCAAACGGCGAACGTTTCGAAGAATTTCGCGACAGCGCACGCGAGTCGCTCGAACTGGAGCTTTTTTCCACCGAGCCGGTTTATGACGATGTCGAATTGCTCACGCTCACCGACTCATTCACCGATCTCGCGAGCGCGTTCGGCGCCAACGATCCGCTGGTCAAGATGGTGCTGGGCGACAAATCGCCGGTCGAGCGCGCATCCGAATTGATCAAGGGAACGCAGCTCAAAGATGTCGCGTTCCGGAAAAAACTTTATGCCGGCGGCAAGTCCGCACTCGAAGCGGTGCACGACCCGATGATCGACATTGCGATTGCCATTGATGCAACGGGGCGCCAGGCGAAGAAGGTTTTCGAGACGCAGGAAGAAATCAAGCAACAGGCCTATGCCGAAATCGCGAAGGCGCGCTTCGCAACGGAAGGGACCAACACCTATCCCGATGCCACGTTCACGCTCCGGCTCTCGTACGGAAGGGTGCGTGGCTACGAGGAAAACGGAAAACAAATTCCCGCGTTCACAAACTTTGCCGGCATGTATGAGCGCGCCGGCGAGCACGAAAACAAACCGCCGTTCGACTTGCCGCAGCGTTGGATCGACAAGAAAAACAAGCTGGCTTTGACAACGCCGTTCGATTTCGTTTCCGACGCCGACATCATTGGTGGCAACAGCGGCAGCCCGGTGGTGAATCAAGCGGGCGAATTCGTCGGCATCATTTTCGACGGCAACATTCAGTCGCTTGTGCTCGATTGCATTTTCACCGACAAACAAGCGCGCGCCGTGTCTGTCGATTCCGCCGCCATTCTCGAAGCGTTGCGCAATGTTTACGACGCGCAACCGCTGGTGGACGAATTGTCCAGCGCGAAATAGCGCTGTGTATTATTGTCATTCCGAGCGAAACGGAAGACAGCTGTCTCGGCTGTGAAGGCAGACAGGCGTCCCGCCTGTCGGTGGCGCAAACGACAGGCCAGAGGCCTGTCTGCCTTGACCGGCTAGAAGCCCGTCTTCCGACGCGTCAACGTAGTTGCTTCAGTAGCGTTTTCCAGTGCGCCCAGGCGTCGTCGCGTGCTTTTTTGTTCGCTTCGTTTGCGTTTGGCGACTCGCCTTCGCGCATGAAGCCGTGGGTGGCGCCTTTGTAAATCACCGGCTCGTATTTCTTGCCCGCTGCTTTCATTATCTCTTCCGCTTTCCCGATGGTCGCATTCACCCGCTCGTCGTTCTCAGCATAGAATCCGTAAACCGGACACGGAATGTTCGCGATTTTCGATGCGTCATCCGGTGCCGTCCCATAAAATGAATACGCCGCTTTCAGTTTTGGATTTTCGTTCGCGTAAGCAAAAGTCGCTCCCCCGCCCCAGCAAAATCCGCACACGGCGAGCGTTCCATTGCACGCCGGAATTTTCAGCGCGTAATCGGAGGTTGCATCGAGATCGGCTTTGATTTGTTCTTTCGGCAAGGCCGAGATCGCTTTGCGCGCTCCATCGACATCTTCAAATTTTTGGCCGCTGAGCAAATCAGGCGCAATTGCGATGACGCCGTTCTCGGCAAGCTGATCGCAGACGCCCCGCACCCAGTCGGTCAGGCCGAAGATTTCGTGAATGACGAGGACGACTGGTGCTTTGTCTTTGCGTTCCGGATAAACGACGAACCCCGAAAGCTTTCGGGACTCGCCCGATTTAAAATTGACCCACTCGCCGTGGCGCGGCGATTTATTCAGGCGCTCCTTCGCCCAATCCTGTGCTTGCGCGTTACAAAGAGGATCGCACATAATTACCACTACCAACGCTGCGACGAGCATGTTGGCAACAGGGAGTGCGCGTTGCATGCAAACTTAGATGTCGATCTTGTGTAACTAACGTGTCGCAGCCGCTGCTTTTCCTTTGCCCATCAGTGCATCAATGCTCCAGCGGCCGGGGCCGTAGAAGAAAACGAACAAGAAGAACCAACAATAGAAGATCGCCAGCTCGCCTTTGTTTGAAACTTCCGGTCCGGCGCTCGAGATTGGGAAAAACTTGGCCATCGGCGTCGCGGCGTTAGCGACGTGAATCATGAAATAAGCTACCGCCATCTCGCCGCTGCAGATGAATGCGGCCAGCCGCGTGAGCAATCCAAATGCAATAAGCAAGCCCCCGACAAGCTGAATCCAGCCACCGACTTGCAGCATCGGTTTATCTGAACCGGGCATTCCACCAAACATGCCCAGGACTATTTGCCCGCCATGGGAGGCAAACATCAAACCAACGATCAGCCGCGTAATGCAGTAAAATGGATCCGCAAATCGATTGAGAGAATTCATGGCTGGCAGGCTGAACGATGTCGATCTTGGATGTCAAGGAAATGACGAATGGCAAATGTCTAACGACGAAGGAATGATTAAATCCGAATGACGAAAGAAAGACCTTGTTTCGTTTCTCGTCATTCGTGCATTCGAATTTCGTTCGTCATTCTTTTCACATCGGATCGCCTCGCGATGGGACTCAGAGGCGATTGCGGCGAGGGCGCCGCAATTGGCACGCGAGGCGCGTGCGCTCCCCAGAAGAAGAATTACGCTGCTAGTTCGAGTTCCTGGCGCGGGATTCCGCGCAACTCGAAAAGGCGGATCAAAGTTTCTTCGATCAAGTTATTCGGGCAGGAAGCGCCCGCAGTGATGCCGACCACGATCGGGCCACGCGGCAGCCAGTTTTTCGCAATGACTTCACGTTTCTCGTGCAGGTTGTAATGCTTGATCTCATCGCATGAAAGGAGACGCGAGGCGTTGAGCACGAAATAGGTGGGCAACTTTTCCTCGCCCATCTCGGCCAAATGCGATGTGTTCGAGCTATTATAGCCGCCGACGACCAGTAACAGGTCCATTTTGATGTTGAACAGCTCCCGCAACGCATCCTGACGTTCCTGGGTTGCGCCGCAAATCGTATCGAAGAAGCGAAAATTCTTTGCCGCCAGATCCGGCCCATCTCGATCCACGATTGCCCGCCGGATGCGCCGCTGCACTTCCTCGGTTTCGCCGCGGAGCATCGTCGTTTGATTGGCCACGCCCACTGTTTGCAGATGCACGTCCGGATCGAAGCCGGGCGAATAAGCGCCGCGAAATCTCTCGAGAAAAGCCTGTTTATCGCCACCGCGCCGAATGTATTCGCAAACGTAATCGGTATCGGCAAGCGTCAACACAACGAGATAATGCCCCGAGCCATCGCCCAGGGCGCGCGAGCTGGTTGCCTTGGTCTCCTCATGCTCGGCCTTGCCATGGATAATGGAGGTAGCAGATTCGCTCGCGTATTTGCGGACGCGTTTCCAAACACTCATTACGTCGCCGCACGTGGTATCGACGATTTGACAGCCGCGCTCCTTGATCTGCTGCAAGATCGATAGTTCCGTTCCGAACGCCGGCACGATTACCACGTCCTCGGGTTGCAGATCGGAGATTTCGGCCTGCTTGTTTTTCCCCATCAAGTTCTTGATACCTAACGAGGAGATTTGCTCGTTGACTTCGGGATTGTGAATGATCTCACCGACGATAAAAAGCCGCCGGTCCTTGAAAACTTTGCGCGCGGCATAAGCAAGATCGATCGCGCGCTCGACGCCATAGCAAAAACCGAATTGTTTGGCCAGGCGCACAGTCGTCTCGTCCACCGAAAGCACCCCGCCGGTGCGACGGATTTTTTCCACAATATCGCTGCGATAATGCGATTCGACCTGTTCCTGCACCGCCGCCATCACGTCCGGCGTGCGCAAGTTCATTTTCTCGCGCGCCGTCGTGCCGCTGGAAATAAGGTTCGTGCTCACAAAATCGCGCGGCGATTCACGCCGGCACTTACTCCAATAAATTACCGCTCGGTTTAGTGAACGCCGCGTCGGTAATCATCAATCGCGGATCGGGATCGGGCGCCTTCGAATCATCCACCCGCTGCACTTTAGGACCAATGGTTTCATCTTCCGGTTGCGACGTCGCGATGTTCACCGGCGTGCCGATCTTCACGAGCGCAAAAAACTTCGGCGCAGCTTCCCCGTGCAATCGGATGCAACCGTGGGTTCGCGGATTGGGATGGACGAAACCTTGGTGAAATCCGTAGGCAGGAGCAAACTCACACCAGTAGCCCATTGGGTAACCAACGTAGCGGCCTGCTCCGCCACCGGTAGAGGGAACAACGCGATCGCCCTGCACGCTGAATCCGTATGATCCAGAGCGCTTGTGTTCCTCTTTTGCGTAAATGGTGAAACTGCCCTTCGGTGTCGGCTTCTCCGGAATACCGACGGAACACGCCACCGCCATTAAGCAGCGATCGCCCTCCATAACATAAATATTTTCCTTGGAGAGCGAAACCTTCACCCGCACCGCGGACGGATCGTGCGGGCGATAAGCGGTCACATGATAATTACCGCCGGATACCCTGGAGGTCGTCTCGCAGCTCGTTAGCATCGCTGCACACGCCACTGCTGCCAGCAAAAACAAAGGGGAAATGAGTCGCATAAGTTCCATACTGGAAAAGGTCCGCGTCGTTTTGTCAACCATCGACAAGTTCTGGTGACTCAGTTCTCGATATAACGTGTGATGGCGCTTGGTCTGGCTGGAGGATCTCGTCGAATGGAGGCAGAACGTACGCGTAAAATGGATAAGGCCGCTCGGCGTTCACGGGGCGGTAACGCCAAAGTTTGTACATCCATAGCCACGGTGCTGGATGTTTGCGCACATAAGGTTCAAAAGAATTCCAGCACACTTGCGCGATCTGCTGATGTGTCATTCCGGCCGTGTTATCGATCTTCGGATGAAAAATGATCCGATACCGTCCATCTGGCAGCGGTTCGCAATGCGCGGGAACAATCGGCACGCCGGTTCGTTCGTGCAGCCAGGCGTGCGCAAATGTCACACTGGTTTTTAAGCCAAAACAATCGATCGCAACCGCACCCTGGTTTGGCGGCACGGTGAGATCCACCAGCAGCGCGGTGCGTCCTTTTCGTCGGAGCACTTTGTAAAGCCGAACGAGCCCTCGCTCGCGCGGAATCAATTCGTGCCCGGATTGTTGGCGCAGTTCTTTGAAAATGGGATCGAGCAGCGAGTTCTTGAATTCCTGCGCGACGATCGTGCCGGTCAGACCGAGAAATCCACAGACCAGACTAAGCCATTCAAAATTGCTGTAGTGATAGCACGCAACCATCACGCTGTGCTCCGGGCCGGTGGCACGCGCGATCTCATCGTAGTTCTCCAGTTCGATGTAACGCGAGAAATTCTCGCGCGTAAGACGCGGACTCCACAAAAAGTCCAGCATCGTTCGCGTGAAATGCTGAAACGATTGGCTAGCAATTTTGCGCCGCTCACCAATCGACAATTGATCGCCAAAGGCGACCTTCAGATTGCTCAGGGCGACTTTACGGCGGGGTCGATCCAAGACCGACATCGCCGCGCCGAGAAACTGCGCCAGGTGGAAGCAGATTTTTCTCGACAAAAGTGGAACCAGCTTTGTCGCGAGACGAAGCCCGATCCATTCAAGCCGGTAACGAATTTTTTTCCAACTCGAACGCACCGCGCATTCTAAGCACGCGCTGCGCGACTCGCTAGGTGTTCTGTTTGTCACCAATCCGCCGGGCCGAGACGGTAGGTGGATCGAGCAGTCCCTGCTCGATGCTAAGTTTGGCGGCGAAGCCGCATTATTTTACCATCGTCCGCGGAGCGGCCGATCCACCTTTTTGCGTGCTCGCCACGAGCGCGTTGACTTGGCCTTTTGACTTGGCCTTGTTCGATTCTAGGTTGATTTTGCGTGCGCTGGCGCGGGCGTCTATTGTGAAAAGCGTTCTCTTTGTTTGTACGGGTAACATTTGCCGCAGCCCGATTGCGGAAGGTCTTTTCCGCCGAATGCTTGGCAATCGCAAGGATATCGAAGTCGCCTCGGCCGGCGTGCATGCGGTGCGTGGCCAACCGCCCAGCTTGTATGCGACGCAAGTGTGCGAAGATGAAGGCGTAGACATCAGCCAGCTTCGCAGTCAGCCGCTTACGGCCACGCTGGTCGATCGCGCCACGCATATTTTTGCCATGACCGGCGCGCATTTGGAGACCATTCACATGCTCTTCCCGCACGGCGCCGAAAAATCGTTCCTGCTGCGGGAATTTGAAGAGCCGGACGCAACAGTGTGGCGCGATGTGCCGGACCCGATCGGGCTGGGCCGCGAAGTTTACGAGCTGTGCGCGCAAACTATCAAAAACGCTTTACCCAGTGTGCTCGCCTTCGTAGAACAAAGCGAGCTTGCGCCAACCAGGCGTGCCGGTGGAGCTTCTTCTTACTTAATGGGCGATCTTCCGCATCCAATTCAAGGCGAACCCGCCGGATCGGCATCATTCGCCAGCCCGGGCGGTGGCCTGTGCCGCGTTGATCCCGAGATTTTCGACGCGATCGTGGCCGAAGAGAAACGGCAGCGCGAAAACATCGAGCTGATCGCATCGGAAAATTTCACCAGCCGGGCGGTTATGGAAGCGCAAGGCAGCGTGCTGACAAATAAATACGCGGAAGGTTATCCCAAGAAGCGCTGGTACGGCGGCTGCGAAAATGTGGACGTGGCCGAGCAGCTCGCCATCGATCGCGCCAAGCGATTGTTTGGCGCGGAGCACGTGAACGTGCAGCCGCACAGCGGCGCCCAGGCGAACATGGCGGTCTATTTCGCCGCAATTAAACCGGGCGACAAAATCCTGACGATGAATCTCGCGCACGGCGGACATCTCACGCATGGGCATCCCGCAAATTTTTCCGGCAAATTTTATCAAGTGACCCATTACGGCGTAGATGCGAAGACTGAGATGATCGATTACGACGCGCTGCAGAAACAAGCCGAAGAAGTGCGGCCGGTCATGATCACCGCCGGCGCGTCGGCATATCCGCGCATCATCGATTTTCCGCGGCTGCGGCAAATTGCCGATTCCGTGGAGGCGATTCTTTTCATCGACATGGCGCATATCGCCGGGCTAGTCGCCGGCGGCCAGCACCCAAGTCCGATACCGCATGCGCAGTTTGTCACGACCACAACGCATAAAAGTTTGCGCGGGCCGCGCGGCGGCATCGTGCTGTGCCAGGAGAAATTCGGCAAGCAAATCGATTCGACGCTTTTTCCCGGAGTGCAAGGCGGCCCGCTCATGCACGTCATCGCCGCCAAAGCGGTTTGTTTTCACGAAGCGCTTCAACCGCAGTTTCGCGAATATCAGCGGCAGGTCGTGATCAATGCCAAGGCCCTGGCCGCCGGAGTCGCCAAGCACGGTTATCGTATCGTTTCCGGCGGTACCGACAACCACCTCATGCTGGTCGATCTTCGTGCGAAGGAAATTAATGGCAAGGAAGCACAGGAAGTTCTGGACCGCGCCGGCATCACCGTGAACAAAAACGCGATTCCGTTCGACACCTACCCGATTTTCAAACCGGGCGGCATTCGCATCGGCACGCCCGCCGTGACCACGCGCGGGATGAAAGAAGAAGAGATGCTCGAGATCGCCGACTTGATCGCGGAGGCACTGAGCAAACGTGGTGAGGCCGGCGCGTTGGAACGCGTGCGTGAGAAAGTTCGGGAGCTGACGCGCCGGTTTCCTTTGCCCTCCTAACTGTAGCGGCGGCCGTGTCGGCCGCGTCTCGAGCTTGCAGGCGACACGCCTGCCGCTACAGAAATTTCGCCTTACCTAGTCTGCGAAAATCCGTGTAGTCTAGGAATGCATCCATGAATCGAGCAGACGAGCAATCCCAAACAAATCCCTTGCGCGAAGGTTTGTCCATGCGCGCAGTGCCACAGCCGTGCAGCGTCGTCATTTTCGGTGCGACCGGCGATCTCACTCATCGCAAGCTAGTGCCAGCGCTTTACAATCTTGCCGCCGATGGCGAGCTGCCGCCCGCCGTCTCAGTTATCGGCTTCGCGCGGCGCGAAAAGAGTGATGACGAGTTCCGGCGCGAGTTGGAGGAATCGACACGAAAATTCTCCCGGCAAAGCGTTCGTGACGAAATCTGGAAAGCGTTCGCGCAATCGATTTTGTATCATCGAAGCGATTTTGGCGATGAGGCCGGCTACAAGACTCTCGCCACCAAACTGGACAAGATCGATAAGGAGCGCGGCACACGCGGCAACCGGCTTTTCTATTTCGCCGTCGCGCCTGACCAGTTTGAGCCGATTCTCAAACATCTCAAGGCCGCCGGTTTGAACCAGGCACGCGAAGGAAGCTGGGCGCGGGTCATCGTCGAGAAGCCGTTCGGCACTGACTTGGATTCGGCTCGCGAACTCAACCGGGTCGTCCGCAGTTCATTCACCGAAGAACAAACTTACCGGATTGATCATTTTCTCGGCAAGGAAACGGCGCAAAACATTTTGGTGCTTCGCTTCGCGAACGCGATCTTCGCGCCCCTTTGGAACCGGCATTACGTCGATCATGTTCAGATTACCGCCGCGGAAACGCTCGGAGTCGAGGGGCGCGCCGGTTATTACGAAGGCGCGGGCGCGTTGCGCGATATGGTGCAGAATCATTTGCTCCAACTGTTTTGTCTTATCGCGATGGAACCGCCCACCGATCTCGGCGCTGACAGCATTCGCGACGAAAAAGTCAAAGTGGTGCGATCGCTTCGTCGTTTCACTCAAGACGAAATCGGTGCCGCGGTTGTGCGTGGCCAGTACGCCGAGGGTGCGATCGACGGCCAGACCGTGGCCGGCTATCGCGCCGAGAAAAATGTCGATCCGAAATCAACCACGGAAACTTTCGTCGCGCTCCGGCTCAACCTGGACAATTGGCGTTGGTGGAACGTGCCCATTTACATGCGCGTCGGGAAACGGCTGCCCAAATCGGGCACGGAGATTTCCGTGCATTTCAAAAAAGCTCCACTCGTTCTTTTCAACAAAGAATCAACCGAGCAAAACGTGCTCGTCATTCGGATTCAGCCCGACGAAGGCATCTCGCTGCGCATGCAGGCCAAGATGCCGGGCACAAGTTTCCGCATCGAACCGGTGAAAATGGATTTCCATTACGGGACCTCGTTCGGCAAAGCCAGCCCGGAAGCATACGAACGTTTGCTTCTCGACGCCATGAGCGGCGACGCCACACTTTTTGCGCGGCGCGATGAAGTTGAAGAAGCCTGGGCGTTTATCGACCCAATCGAGAACGCGTGGGCCGCAACAAAAGATGCGCCTGGCTTGTTTTTTTATCCGGCCGGCTCGTGGGGCCCGGAAGAAGCCGACGATCTGCTCGCGCGCGATGGCCGCGCTTGGAGACGACTGTGAGATCGTTCGACCGCAACTCGCGCTCCCCAATCTCCTGAACTAATGACCGCCGCCGCTGAAAATTATTCGCTCGGACTTCCGGTCGAGATGGGCAAGATCGAAAAAGAGCTGAAAAAACTTTGGGCCGAGAGCGAGGGCGCGATGACGCGCGCGTCGCTCATCAATCTGGCCATTTACAGCGAAGCCCCAGGATCGCTGGAAAAGAACACCCAGCTCATCGCCAAGATCACAGAAAATCATGCCTGCCGCGCCATCGTCATCGCGGCCAATTGCGGCGCAAAGGAAAGCCGCGTGGAAGCGTGGATCAGCGCGCATTGCCATATCAGTCGCGCGGGCAGCAAACAAATCTGCTCGGAGCAGCTTTCGTTTTTGCTCGAAGGAGCTTGCGCAAATCTGCTGCCGAGCATCGTCTTTTCGCATTTGGAATCCGATCTGCCGCTTCATCTCTGGTGGCAGGACGAATTTCCCAATCCGATGGATCCGCAACTCTGGGCCTGGATCGATCGACTCATCTATGACAGCCAAACCTGGAAAAATTTCGGCGCGCAAATGCGTCTGGTCGAAACCGCGGAGAACGAAGCGAAGCAGCGCATCGTCCTCTGTGATTTGAATTGGACGCGGCTGGACAAGGTCCGTTTGGCGCTCGCGCAATTTTTCGATCACCCCGCCTCGCATCATCACTTTGTTGAAATCGAAAAAGCGCATATCGATTTTGCGCCTGGATTCAGATCGACTGCGGTGCTCTTGGCGGGATGGTTTGGAGCGCAATTAAATTGGAGAGTCGAAAAAGCGAACCGCGGTAACGATTTCAAATTTGCCGATTCAACCGGGCGTCAGATTGAAATCGAACTGCGCGAGCGCGCTGGCGAACCAATCAATGAAATCGTTCTGAATTCTCAGGGCTGGGAGTTCGTCGTCGCCCATGCCAAGGGCGCCGATCTCCTCGAAGTTTGGCGCAGTCTGCCGGGGGAACAATGCGCCCATCAATTGATGCCGGCGGGAAACAACGATCCGGTGAATTTGATGAGCGACGAACTGATGCGCGGCGGCCCGCACCACGTTTATCTGCGCGCGGTCAACTGTGTGCGGGATTTATTGTAGCCACGACGCTGTGTGCCGTCGGACTATCGTTGCTGCCAGACGACCGGCCACAGGGCGGTGGCTACAGAGTTAAATGCGCCCGAAGCTGGCGCACGTTTGTCTCGATCGAGAAAAGTTCGCAGGCGCGCCGGCGCCCGTTCTCGCCCAAATGCCGCGCAAAAGGAAGATCGGCAATCACTTTTTCAATGGCGTGCGCCAGGGCCCCAGCATCGCCGGCCGGAGCAAGAACTCCGGTTTCATTTTCGACAACCATTTCCGGAATTCCACCGATCGCTGTCGAAATGACCGGCAGCCCCGTCGCCATCGCTTCCATGATCACGGTGGGCAAATTATCCATGCCACCGTCCGGACCGATCACGCTCGGCAGTACGAAAACTGTCGCCGCCGCCAAATGTTCCGCAATTTCATGTTGCGGTTTTGCGCCGAGCAATTCGACGCAATTTTGCAGTTCGAGCCGATCGATCTGTGCGCGTAATTCTTTCTCGAGCGGGCCTGCGCCGATGATCTCGCAGCGAAATGATTTTCCACGATCCTTTAGCAATCGGCAGGCATGGATTAAATCCGGGAATCCCTTCTTGTCGATCAAGCGACCGATCGCGACGATGGCTGGAGGTGCGGTCGAAAAATCCGCGCGCCGGAATTCAGCGAGATTCAATCCATTGTAAATGCGATGAATTCGGTCCGCCCGGTTTGGAAAGCGCTCTCTCAAAAACTGTGCCGCGTAGTCGGTTTCGGTAACGATCAGGCGAGCGGCATTTACAAGTTTGTCGGGGCCGATCTCGAAGTTTCGTGGCGCGAAAATATCGTTCGCGTGCGCGGTGAAGCTGAAGCGAATCCCAAAAAACTTGTCGATCCAAAAAGCGGTCCGCGCAGCGAGGCCGGCAAAGTGCGCGTGGACGTGGTGAATCCCGCCTTCTCGCAACCGGATTCCCATATAGGCGGCCTGGTAGAGACGAAGAAAGTCGGAACGTCTCCCCCATTCATCGAGCGAGGCAACAATCTCGCGCGTTAGTTTTCCTTTTCCGGAAGCTCGGCGCACTTCGTCGAGCAATTCTGCCTCCTCGGGCAGGTAATGCACACGCTCAACGATCTGCTGGTCCCAATCCTGCGGCGGCTCATCTTTCGGCTGGCGAATCGAGAAGATGGGCGGCCTCACGCCTTGTCGATGCAACTCAGCGATCTCTCGATAGCAAAAGGTTTGCGAAAACGACGGAAACCGCTCGAAGAGATAAGCCAATGGCATCATCGATCCGAATTAACGGGGAAAGCGTTGTTTGAAAAGAGCACAATGCAGGGCCGCGACAGCGCGAGCGGGGTCGCTGCGCACGAGTTCTGCTTCCAGGGAAAGAATGCTGGAACGAATCGCCAAACCGTTAGCGATCATTTTGATCCTTTGCCTGAGCCTACCCGGTTGTGCGCACTTCACCAAGAGCGGGCGGGCGCAGCTCGCCTACCAAAGGTACGTGCGTAAACGCAGTCACATGCGCTACCGTCAAAGCGTGAAAATGAAAACACGGCGCCAACCGATCCCGGCTTACGTGCCCTCGGACTATAAAGTCAGGGCCGGTGCGATGGACGCGTCTTCGCCACAATCCGTAAGTTCCGGCGAGTCGCAGGGCGAGCAATAGGGCATTCGTCAAGCCGGCTCACGTTTCACCGGAATCGGTTTCCCGGTACGATCGACAGCGACGTAAATGAAAACGCCGTGCGTGACGCGCACTTGTTCGCCAGTCATGTAACGCGTCACCCAGACTTCGACCGGGATGGTCATCGATGTGCGGCCAATTTTCTCTACCCGCGCATAACAGGCCACCGTGTCCCCCACCCGCACCGGCTGAAGAAACGACATTGCTTCCAATGCCACTGTCACGACGCGCGCTTTAGCTACCTTTGCCGCCAGAATCGCGCTACCCAGATCCATCTGCGAAATTAACCATCCGCCGAAAATGTCGCCGTCACGATTTGTGTCCTTGGGCATCGCGATCGTTTGGATCACGAGCTCGCCTTTCGGTTGATCGACATCGTTCATTTAACCACTAATGGACACGAATGCACACGAATCCAATTATTGAACTGCTGAGATCGCGCCGGCTCTCATTTGTGTCAATTCGAGTTCATTCGTGGTTACAAAATCAGCATGCAATCGCCGTAGCTGTAAAACCGATAGCGTTCGCGAATCGCTTGCTCATAGGCGCGGAGCAAAAATTCGCGGCCTGCAAACGCGCTCACCAGCATGAGCAAGGTCGAGCGCGGCAAATGAAAATTAGTCAGCAGCAAATCGACCATTCGAAACTCAAAGGGCGGATAAATGAAAATGTCGGTCGATCCCGTTTGCGCGACCAATTCACCATCTTGACGACGCGCCGCTTCAAGGACGCGGACGGTTGTTGTTCCGACCGCGGCGACTCGCTTCGCATGGCCGATCTTCTGCGCAGCGGCAGGCGAAATCGAAAATCGCTCGGCGTGCATGCGATGCTCGCTGATCTTTTCTGATCGCACTGGCCGAAATGTTCCCGTGCCGACATGTAGCGTCACGAAGGCGTGAGGAATCTCATCCAGGATCTCACGCGTGAAATGCAGACCAGCGGTGGGCGCGGCAATCGCGCCAGGCGCGTCCGCAAAAATCGTTTGATAACGCGCCTCATCCTGCACGTCACTCTCGCGTCCGATGTACGGCGGCAACGGCATGGAACCTCCGGCATACAGATCGACATCTTCATCCAGGGCCACGATCCGCTCGCCCTCTGGCAGGATTTCTTCAACGCGTGCGATTACATGGTCGATTCTGGTTGTGGCGCCCACGCGAAATTTTCGACCGGGTCTGATCAAACATTTCCAGCGCGCGCGTCCGAGACGCTCGACCAACAAAAATTCGATCGCGCCATCATCGGAGAATTTTCTCGCTGGGACTACACGCGTGTCGTTAAGAACAAGTAGATCTCCCGGGCTGAGCAGTGTTCTCAATTCGACGAACTGTCGATGTTCGATGGTTTGCGCATCGCGCCGCAAGACCATCATGCGAGCGTCCTCGCGTTGCGGCCGCGGCCGCTGCGCGATCAGCTCGGCAGGCAGATCGTAGGCGTAATCCGAAAGCCGCGCGTCCATGGCTTAATGTCGAACATAGCCATTCTGGCTGCACCGCCCAACGAATGCGCTGTCCGTAGTCCTTAAATCAACGGGCAACGTGCCGTTGGGCATACGGGCTCGAAGCCCATGTTCCGGAAAAAAATTGCCGCCGTGCGCAAAACCTTGGATGATCGCCCCGAATGCAAGAGCCTGCTATTGATCTCGTCATCGCGGCCCTGGAAAGAATTCGTGAGACGAGTGATCGATTGCCGCGCGCATCGAGAAATTCGCTCACGCGATTGCACCGCTTTACTCCCAACAAAGCGGAACTGCTCGCGCCGGTTCGTGAACGGGTTCGCGTTTGCACGAAGTGTCCGCACCTTGCCTGTTCGCGCACGCAGACTGTTTTCGGCGTAGGAAATCCGGACGCCGAGATCATGTTCATCGGCGAAGCGCCGGGCGTGGATGAAGACGCGCAAGGTGAGCCATTCGTCGGACGCGCCGGACAATTGCTCACGAAAATCATTAAAGCGATGGGTTGTGCGCGCGGGGACGTCTATATCGCAAATATTCTCAAATGCCGGCCTGACATGCCGGCCGGTTCGTTTGGAAATCGAGTGCCGACGCCGCTCGAAATGCAAACCTGCCGGCCATACCTGGTCGAGCAGATCGACATCATTCAGCCGAAGGTTCTGGTCGCACTCGGGGCGGTTGCGGTCGAAGGTTTGTTGGGCACGCGCGGAACGATGCGGGAGTTACGCGGCAGATGGCACTCGTACAATGGAACGCCGTTGATGATTACTTATCATCCCGCCTATCTGCTGCGGAACCAATCGCCCTCGGAAAAACGGAAAGTCTGGGAAGACATGCTTCAGGTGCTGGAGCGGCTAGAACGACCGGTCACGGAAAGACAGCGCAATTATTTCCTGTAGCGACGCTCTACTTGTCTCGCCGTAGCTTGGCGAAGGCGGATGTGCGTCGCATTAATTCGAGCGACCCCGAATGCTTTCGGGGCCGCTACAGTGATAATCGCCGGAACATCGCGTCGATCCGCGAACGCGATGCGAATGTGATCGCCATTGATGCAATCATCGCCTGCACTTCGCCGCGAGAAGCTTTGATTTTTCGCTGCAACATCGTTGCACCTGCGCCCCGCAAGAGTGCGAGTGTGCGCGTGCCGATCAGCGCGGGCAAAACCGTCGCTGCTCGAATGCGCCGATGTCGAATGGCCCGCGAATATTGCATTCCGGCTTCGATGCCCTGCTTGGCTCTTTCGAGCCACTTTCGATAAATTGGCTGAAAACGCTCCGGTTCACGAAGAATCTGTGACGCGTCTATCCGCGCCGTAGCCAATTCTTCATTCGGAAAGTAACATCTACCCGCGCGAAGATCGGCGCCGGCATCGCGCAGGATATTAATTAATTGCAATCCCATGCCGTAACGCTTGCCGTGATCGATCATCTCTTCTGCGCTCAGCCTGGCGAATTTCCGCACATGTCGAAAGCAGAGCCGTGTCCAAAATTCGCCGACACACCCGGCCACGAGATACGTGTATTCATCCAGATCGGCGGCGGTGGCGAGCGCGTGAACTTCGGCCGGATTACCGAAGCGTTGCAGGTCAAGCGTTTGGCCCTGTGTGATTTTCGCGAGCACGGCGCGAACGTCATCCCGATCAGCCCCATTCAATTGCTCGAGCCATTCCAAACAATGAGGCAACGATTCGAGAAGCGTTCGCTCGGCCGCATTTTCCCGCAAGGGTGCGAACGACGCGACAAGATCGGCAATCGAACCAACGGGGGTCGAACGAGATGAATGGGCGACGCCACCGGGTGAGCTCGGCGCGGCGAGCAAATCAAGGCCTTCTCGCGAAGCTTTGCCTTGAATCATGTTCGACAAAGTTTGCAGAGTTTGCGCGCGCACGGCCCACGGGATTTGCGCGGTGTCTGCCACGGTGTCCGTTGCCCGCGCCAGCAGATACGCTAGCCCAACCGGCTGACGCAAGCGCCAGGGCAAAATTCGAATGGAAAGATAGAACGATCGCGACACCGAGCGCAGAATCGATCCGCCCAGGGGCCGAGCGGAAAAGTCAATCCGGCCGCTCATGCCTTGTCATTTTGACCAGACCTCATTGTCCGACATTTCGAATCTCGATCCGATTCGGGGCCGAGTTGCCCAGACCGAGCTGGCCAGCGATCGACACGTAATCGGCCATGTGACCGATGGCCGGCAGGCTCGCGCGGGCGCGCCATTGCTCCAATTGTTTCAACGCTACGGCGTCCAGCGCCACGGGGTCTTTGCTCGCGTAGAGGGTAGCGTGATGCAGCGCGTAGTTCGGCTGCGACTGAGGACCTCCAGCATATTGGGCGACCAGACCGTCCATCAAATTAAACACCACCTTCTTTGCGATCAGTGGATCGCTGTAAATTTCCGCGATGCTCTCCGCGCCAAAACGGGAGCCTTGGCTGAAGCGGCGCCAGTTATCGATGTTTGGGATGGTCACGTTGTAAAGACAACCAGCGATGCCGTTGGTTTCATTGCTGCTCATCACCGGAACGTTGACGATTTTTGTGACCTCGGTGGAAACGATGCGCGAAAAATGACTCAGGTTGCTCGTGTTCTCGGTGTCGGAAAGAAGCGGCATTTTCCCTTTATCACTCTTATATTCGAGATCGCCCCAAACCAGTTTTCCGAGCAACGGCATGGACAAGACGGCTTTAGAATCATATCCCTCGCGTGGCGCAATCGCTCTCAGCTGATAACCATCCGCCCCTGGCCGATAACCAGCTTCCTTGATTCCGCCCAGTGAGCGGTCCCACACGATGATGCTGCTGCGCGCATGTCCCGCGGCGACGAGACCATCGACAATCGCATTGACCACGTCATGATGCGTTGTGAAAAGTTCGCCGCCGGCCGCGCAGATTTTGATTCCGATCTCGTCATTCGGAGATACCAGCGACCCCCAGGCCCTGGCGATGTCAGGTTGACCGGTGGCCGCAAGAACGAGTCGATTCACCATCGCGTGCACGATGCGCGGATTCGTCTCGTAATCTTTGATCGCGTCCGGATCGTGCACCGCATACACGCTGGAGGGAGTGGGAGTTGGCCGCGAGCCTTGCGCAAACGCAGAGGTGATGGCGCAGAAAAAAACAAGAGCTAACTTTTGGATCGACAAGATACTTTGAGCGGTGGCAACGGACTTTATGAGCGACAGCGCGAATCACAACCCCGGAACTGTGGAGGCAGCCGTACCGGCTGCGGGCGACACGCCTCCCACCACAGAAGACATGATTCGTCACATTTACGTTCATATCCCGTTCTGTGCGCGCATCTGCCCGTACTGCGCGTTTTACAAAACGCTGATGGACCCTTCGCAGACACAGCGATTTTGTGCCGCGATTCTACGTGAACTCGAACAGCACAGCGCATCGCGCAAGATTGTTCCGTCGACAGTTTATTTCGGCGGCGGGACGCCGACTGCGCTGTCCACCTCGCAACTGGAATTTCTTCTGCGCGGATTTCGCGAGCGGCTCGATTTGTGGCAAGTAAAAGAGTGGACGATCGAAGCGAATCCCGGAAGTGTCTCTGCCCGCAAGGCGGACATGCTGCAAAGATTCAGCGTCAATCGAATTAGTCTCGGCGTGCAATCGTGGAATGACGAATTGCTGAGAATTTTGGGACGCGAACATAATGCGCAGCAAGCGGAGAAGTCATTTTTCATTCTGCGCGACGCCGGATTCTCAAATATCAATGTCGATCTTATGTTTGGGCTTCCCGGACAAACCCGAGAACAATGGCGAACCACGCTTGAGAAGACGATCGCACTGCAGCCTGAGCATATTTCCGCTTATTGCCTGACTTACGAGGAAGACACAGAGTTTTTTCTGCGCCATTCGCGTGGTGAACTTCGCTCGAATGCCGACATTGAAGCGGATTTCTTCGAGATGACGATGTCGATCCTGGAAGATGCAGGCTACGAACATTATGAAACCTCGAACTACACCCGCCCCGGCTTGTCTTCGCTGCACAATCGCGCTTATTGGGCCGGCGAGGATTATCTCGGCATCGGCCCGAGCGCATTTTCCACACGCGGGTTGCAACGCTGGCAGAATATTGCTGATTACCGCGAATACACCGCGCGCATTTTCCAAGACCAATCAACGATTGGATCGACCGAGAATCTAACATCGACGATGAAACGCTCGGAAAGAATCGCGCTTTCACTTCGAACACGCGATGGAGTTTCCGGCCACTTGCTTGATAATTGGCCTAACGAGACCGGCGAATTCATCGCGCGAGGTTTGCTTCGACGATCGAACGGCAATTTTGTTTTGACCCGCGCCGGCAAATTACTGGCAGACTCCGTGGCGGAAGCATTTCTGTAGCCGCATTTCGGTAGCCGCTGTAGCCGCCGCCCTGTGGGCGGCGCGGCGCATGTGTGAAATGTAAACCCGTGTCGCGCTCGCCGCGGCGAGCGGCTTCAACGATGGATAAAGATTTTATTCAACTGCTCCGTAACGCCGTTGACGGCGGCTGAACTCCTCGACCGCGGCGAAGAGATCTTTTTTTGTGAAATCAGGCCAGAGTCTCGGCGTCACGTACATTTCCGTGTAGGAAAGTTGCCACAGAAGGAAGTTCGACAAGCGCATCTCGCCCGAAGTGCGAATGAGCAAATCGGGATCGGGATAGTATCGCGTATATAGATGTTTGCTGAACATTTCGACATCGATCATCGCTTTGTCGATGTGGCCGAGCTCGACCGCGCGGAGCAGGCTCTTGACTCCGTCGATGATCTCCAGCCGTCCCCCGTAACTGAGCGCGAGAATCAGCGTGAGTCCGTTATTGGATGAAGTGGCTTCGATCGTTTTGTGCAATTGTTTCTGGCAACTTTCGGGAAGATCAGTCAGCCGCCCGATCGCCTGAAGGCGAACATTTTTCTCAATCAGCTCCGGCGTTTTTTCCTTCAGAAACTTTTCCAGCAACCGCATCAGCGCGAAGACTTCGCTTTTTGGACGCTGCCAGTTTTCCGCTGAGAATGCGTAAAGCGTGAGATACTCAATCTTCAATTCGCCGCAGCCTTCCACGCATTCGCGCGCCGCGTGCGCTCCTTGTTCGTGGCCTTTGATGCGTGGGAGACCGCGCGCCTTGGCCCAGCGGCCGTTGCCGTCCATGATGATAGCGACGTGCCGAGGAACCGATCTCGCGCTATGGGGCATGGCTAGAGAATGATCGTCTGAGCGCGGGTTGGACCGACACTGATGATCGATAATCTGGCTCCGGTGAGTTTGGCAACATATTTTACGTAATCTTTTGCGGATGAGGGCAGTTGTGAAAGTTTCCGCGCTGATTGCGTAGACTGATTCCAGCCGCGCATCTCTTTGTAAATCGGTTCGCAATTGTCGAGTTGGGCTGCATCGCACGGCGGAACATCCAGGCGCTTTCCATTTAACCGATACCCTACGCAAACACGAATTGGATCGACCTGGTCGAGCCCATCCAGATTGGTAATGGCGAGCTCATCGATGCCATTGATCATCGTTGCATAGCGCGTGGCCACGGCATCAAACCAGCCGCAGCGGCGCGCCCGGCCAGTAGTCGCGCCAAACTCGCGCCCTAATTGGTGAAGCATCCTGGCTAATTCTTCATCTTCGGTCGGCAAAGCCCCCTCGCCTACGCGCGTCGTGTACGCTTTCATGACTCCGACCACGCGATCCATCCGCTGCGGCGGCACGCCAGTGCCGGTGCACGCACCGCCCGCGGTCGTATTCGAAGAGGTAACGTACGGATATGTGCCGTGATCGATGTCGAGAAATGTGCCTTGCGCGCCTTCAAAGAGGATTTCTTTGCCGCGCTCGAGGGCGCGATGAAGATAAACCACTGTGTTGTCGACAAACGGGCGCAACTTTTCCCCGGCGGCAAGATAACTTTCGTTCACCTCGCGAAAATTGATCGGCTTTGCCCCGAGCGCCTGGAGGATGCTGTTGTTCTCGAGAATTTTGGCCTGCAACTTTTTCGAGAAAAGAATCGGCTGCATCAGATCTGACATGCGCAGGCCGGTGCGGGCGGCCTTGTCGCCGTAGGCCGGACCGATCCCGCGTTTCGTCGTCCCGAGTTTCGCGCGGCCCTGGCGCAACTCGCGTTGCTCATCGAGCAGCCGGTGATAAGGCAACACCAAGTGAGCGCAATCGCTGATGAGCAGGTTCTTGCCGATGACGATTCCCAATTTGCGCAGACCTTCGATTTCTGCGACCAGCGCGATCGGATCGACAACGACGCCGTTGCCGATCACGCAAATCTTTCCGCGCCGGAGTATTCCCGATGGAATCAGGTGCAGAATGTACTTGGCACCGCGATGGATGACGGTGTGGCCGGCATTGTTCCCGCCCTGACTCCGCACGACGACGTCGACCTTGGCTGTGAGCACGTCGATGATCTTCCCCTTCCCTTCATCGCCCCATTGCGCGCCGACTAGAATCGTGTTCGCCATCGAAATTGAAAATGGGCAAAAAATTTTCCCGATGCGTCCGGCCGGACACGCTCGGGACTGCCGACAAAGAATATGTTACGGCTAGGCGGCTGCAAGGGATTTTGCTTTTGTCGATGCTTCGGTCGCTCGCGGCCGCCGCTACGGACCGAGACAAAAATAAACATCCAACTCGCTGACCAGCCGCGTTAAGTCAGTCATGTCCACAATTCTGTTGATTATTCTCGTGCTTCTCCTGATAGGAGCGTTCCCGGCCTGGCCATATAGTTCTGGCTGGGGTTATTATCCGAGCGGAGGAATCGGTCTGATCTTATTGATCGTGCTGATTCTTGCGCTGGCTGGCCGATTGTAATTTCGGTGAGAGTGCGCTGCGTTGTCAGCGCCTCCGATCATTATTACCCCGCGCGATTTAATGCTGCGATGCCAGCGCCTTTTTCAACGCCGCTGCCGATTCATCGGTCCCGCCGCGATGATGCGAATAATTCCGCGCCTTGTCCCACCGAATGGCCGTGTCGTGCGTGAATGTGTTCATCGCGACGCGGTACGTCCTAGCGGCTGTTTGCAGATTTCGATGCGACAGAATGAACTGGCTTGGGTCGTAGTAATTGCTGAAGTCGTGCGCAAATGCATCGCGGCTCATTCCGATGGTGATGTTTTTGCGGATCTCCAAATGCAGGTGTGCATCGTATAATCCGTGCGCTGTGCCCATAGTGGCAATTTTCTCCCCACGCGCAACGCGTTGCCCACGCTGCACCAGGATGCTGTCCAGATGGCCATAAAGTGAATCGATATTTTTGATCGCGCCGCCTTCTTTATAAGCGTGGCGTACGATGACGACATTCCCCCAGCCCATGTGACAATCGCGCGCGAAGACCACGACACCGTCGCCGATACTGTGAATGGGGTCACCTAGATCGGTGTCTCCACCCCCGACCCCATCCCAATCTTCGCCAAGATGTCCGCCGGAACGAAATCCGCGCGCCTTGTAATAACCCTGCGCCTCCGGCTTACCCACGGGGAAATCGAAACCGTTTGCTAATTTGATGAACGCCGTGTCACCACTGAAGCTCAATGGGTGAGTACGAACCGGTTCATCCTCGCGTGCTGGCCGATCTAACGGTCGAACGACGGTCGTTTCCGGTTTCGGAGGGTGCGAGCTGGGGCGTGTCATGTTCGCCGGTTCAAGGCCGCGTAATTTTTCCCCTCGTTCAGCCGCGAGCACTCCCGCCCTTCGCATTTGCTCGACCGTGAGTTTAGCGGAAGCCGGTTCCTTTTTGCCAACTCGAGATTTCGAGGGTGCCGCAAGCACCGATTGGGCTCGGTCAATCTCTGGACCCGCTTGCTCGGAGATCGACGCCACTCGCTCGGGCGCGTTTGGTTTCGCTTCTCGTGCAATGATCACTTCCTGCGCGTGCGTTTGTCCGAGAAACGCGAAGCTGCAAAGCAACACTGTGGAAACCTTTTTCGGCATGAAAAGCGGCTCTTTTAGCCAAACTCGCGGCAGATGGCAAGCCCTGAATTTCGGGGACCTGAAAACTTTAGGCAGCCGCTTGTGGCGGTCTCACCCGAACCACCGGGAGCGGAAAGCGCAGCCGCAATTCGTCGCCGAGATAAATCTCAACATGATGCAACCCGTACTGCTGAAACTGGACACCGCCGAAGTAATGCACGTTCGTCGCGTGCCCTTCCATCTCCTTGAGCACGAACTCCACTTCCGCCTGAGCAATGACCTGCTGCTCATCCACGCCCACAATCCGCGACTTTTGCCGGAATTTTCCCGCGCCGCTGCACCAACGCGCCCAAATGCAAAGGCGCAAACAATTGACCGGTAGCGCCGGCGCCGGAATTACGTTGATGACACCGACGAGGGTTTGCATCCCATTGAATTCGCAGCGGACATCTTCGCACAACAGGCAGCTTTGCAGGTCGGGAAGGATTACGTCGGCCTCCATGGACAATCGATCACATGAGGCCGCGCGCCAGCAACGTCAATAATGCAATGCCTAGAACGAGCCGATAAATCGCAAATGGCGCAAGGCCGCGGGCGCGCACCCAATGCATAAACCAGGCGACCACACCGAGGGCGACAAAAAATGAAACCACAAACCCGATCGCGAGCACAATCCATTCATGGCCGTTCATCGTGAGCGGCGCGAGATTGCCCGCGGTTTCGCCGTGACGGTACGGCGCGACCGTTTTCAAAAAGTCGTAGCCGGTCGCCACAATCATCGTCGGCATGGAAAGGAAAAATGAAAACTCGAGCGCGGCCGGCCGTGACATGCCGGCCACTTCCCCCGCAGCAATGGTGGACATCGATCGCGAAGTTCCGGGAAAGACTGCTGAAAGAATTTGCGCCGCGCCGATCCAGACCGCTTGGGGCAAGCTCATCTCTTCCATGTGCGAGATGCGTGGGCGCGTGAAAACTGCATCGACGATCCACATCACGATGCCGCCAATTAAGAGCGCCCAGGCCATCACCCACAGACTTTCCAGGTTCTTGCCGATCTGTTTCGTCAAGGCCCACGCCGGGAGCGCGGTCACGACGAACGCGATCAACGTCAGACTCAACGGATGGGTGAAGATGGTGCGATCGCCGCGTTCGCCTTTCGGAAATGTGCGGATGAACTGCATGATCCGCTCCCGAAAATAGACCGGCAGCGCCAGGATGGCGCCAAGCTGAATGACGATGGTGTACATTTTCCAAAAGCCATCCTGAAGATCGATGCGCAGCAGCGCTTCGACGATACGCAGATGCGCGGTCGAGCTAACCGGAAGAAATTCGGTGAGTCCTTCGACAACGCCAAGTAGGGCCGATAATAAGAAATCAGACATCGGTTAAACCGTTGAAGGGTTGAAGGGTTGAAGCGTTAAAGAGTAAAAGCGTCGAAGCGTTGAGAAACACAGCTGCAATTTCTAATTTTTAATTCTTACCTTTACGAAAGCGCCTCGGCCCCGCGCTCGTCCGTGCGGATGCGGACGGCTTGTTCGACTTCCGCCACGAAGACTTTTCCGTCGCCGATCTTGCCCGTCCTGGCAGAGCGCAGAATCGCTTCGACCACAGGTTGGGCGCGATCGTCCGGCACGACGATCTCAAATTTGATCTTCGGCAGGAAATCTACCGTGTATTCGCTGCCGCGATAAATTTCGCTGTGGCCTTTTTGCCGGCCGAAGCCTTTCACTTCGCTAAGCGTCATTCCTTCCACGCCTACCTCGGCAAGCGCCTCTTTCACCGCCTCGGTTTTAAACGGCTTGATGATCGCCTCGATCTTTTTCACCGGCCCAAACTAGCTGTCCGCAAGAAAACGTAAATCGCTAATTCGTCGGATCGCCTGATTCAGTTCCGGGGAGCACAACGCTTCAACGCTTCAACCTCTTTCAGCTCGGCTTCGACCATTTCGCGCACCAGTTGCGGAAAAGTTCCGGTCGGTTTCCAACCAAGTGTTTTGCCAATCTTGTCCGCGCAACCGACGAGACGCGCCGGCTCAGCCGGTCGATCGAACGACGGATCGTGCTTCACATATTTCTTCCACGGAAGATCGACCACTGCGAATGCGGCTTCGACAAATTCGCGCACGGAATGCGTCTCGCCGGTGGCCACAATATAATCGTCCGCGGTGTTGTGTTGCAGCATCAGCCACATCGCCTGCACGTAATCCTGGGCGCGGCCCCAGTCTCTTCGGCTTTCGAGATTGCCCAGGACAAGATCGGCATCGAGACCGCGCGCAATCCGCGCGACAGCGTGCGCGATCTTGCGCGTGACGAAATTTTCTCCGCGCCGCGGCGACTCATGATTGTAAAGAATGCCGTTGCACACGAAGAGTCCGTAGGATTGCCGGTAAACGCGCGCCAACTGGGTGGCGAAAGCTTTGGCGCAACCGTAAGGACTCGTCGGCAACATCGGCGTGGTCTCGGTTTGCGGCGTTTCTGCTGCATCGCCAAAAATTTCCGAGCTCGATGCGTGATAAAACCGCATCGGCTCTGGCTGATCGCGTGCGATCTCGAGCAGACGGAGCGTCGCCATGCCCGCTTCGTCGCAAGTGGACTCGGGGATCTCGAAACTCAGACCGACGTGGCTTTGTCCGGCAAGATGATAAAGCTCCATCGGGCGCACATCGCGAAAAATCCGGCGCAAGGTTGTTCCATCCGATAGATCGCCGTAATGCAAAAACAGTTGGTGATCGGAAATGTTTTCATCGCGCCGCAGATGCTCGATGCGCGAGCGGAGTAGATTGCTCGTGCGCCGCACGATCCCGTGGACCGCGTACCCTTTCTCCAGGAGCAGCTCGGTCAGATACGAACCGTCTTGTCCGGTAATTCCAGTGATGAGCGCGATCTTGTTAGAATTCTTCATGGCGAAACGCTGAACGTTCAACTTTCAACGTTCAATTGTCATCCTCGTTTGTAGAGACCGCTGGCGCTTAGCGGCAAATTCTGTGGTGCCGGCTGCAATCTCGGTCGCAGTCTTGCCTTCGTTCTGTGGCTCCATTAAATTATTAGGTAATGCATTTGGCCGAAACTCCCGAAGAACAACGCGCCTGGATGCAGCAATGGCGCGAGGCGGAAAAATATCTGCGCAAGGTAAAACGCGAAGAGCTGCGCGCCATGACGGACGAGGATGCAGTCGCTGCCTTCAACGCGCTGGATATGCCGCCCGAGCTCGTCTGGCGCAGTCCTGAGCGTGCAAATAGCGAGGGATTGATCGAACAGCAACGAATTTTCAACAAAGCGCGCCGTCATTAACAAGCTTTTCGAAGCGGCTCTTGAGTTCCAAGATTTCTGTGTGTCGCAGAATCATCGTTTCTGCTTCATTGGTGCTCTGGCTGTTCAAAGATGGGGTGAGCCGCGCCTAACGATAGGCGCAGATGTAACTTTGATTACTCGCTTTGAAAATGAGTCCGCTATTGTTTCCTCACTCACAGAGAAGTTTCGACCCCGGCGGCCAGACGCAGCTGAATTTGCCTTGAAGGCTCGCGTCGCGCTGCTCTTCGCCTCGAACGATGTTCCCATTGATATCGCCTTGGGCGGTCTGCCTTTTGAAGAGCGCACCATAACGCGCGCTTCGCTATGGGAGATTTCCAGGAAAGACAGTCTCGTCACGTGCTGTGCTGAAGATTTAATTGTGCACAAGGCTTTCGCCAATCGCGACCTGGACTGGCTTGATCTACGAGGAGTTCTCCGGCGCCAGGGACAAAAGCTGAATGTCGGTCTCATCTTTGAGGAGCTTCGACCACTTCTTCAGTTAAAAGAAGCGCCCGAAATCGAAGACCGATTGCGCAAGATGATGGAAAAAGAAAAGTCGGAGAATTGAGCCAACGCTTCGTCTTCTTAATCTCGCGGTTTCCCAGTTTTCCGCGTTTCAGCTTTTCTCTGCGTCTGCTATTCTCCCGCGCTGAAATCCGATGAAACTTGCCGACGTCGAAGCAATCCTGCGCGCGCTGAATGGCGCTCACGTGCGGTATCTTATCGTGGGTGGCCTCGCTGTTGTCGCCCATGGGTATCTTCGCCTAACGGTCGATGTCGATATTGTCCTGAATCTTGAACGCGAAAATGTTTTGCGCGCAATGAGAGCGTTGGAAGTCATCGGCTATCGTCCGCTTGTTCCGGTAAAGAGCGAACAATTTGCGGACGAAACGCTGCGCGAATCCTGGCGAAAGGAGAAACATATGATTGTTTTTCAATTGGCAAATCTGAACCGCCCATCCACGCGGCTTGACATTTTCGTAAGCGAACCGTTCGACTTCGATGAGGAGTACGCGCAGGCCGAGTGGCTTGATGTTGCGGGAATTCCTTCTCCAATCCTGCGAATCGAGACCCTGATCGAAATGAAACGCGCGTCCGCCCGGTCGAAAGACTTAGGCGACGCTGGAGAATTGAAGAAATTATTGGATATTAGGGCTAATGAGCGCGCCAACGATTAAGCCGATTTCTCCGGAGGAACGAAAGCTTTGGGAAGCGCACAACATTCAAACCCTGCGCGAATGGCGTGCAATTCCCTTCTCCAGGAAAATCCAAATGCTCGAGGAAATGGAGGAAGTCGCGCGCGCGTTTCACGGTCCCGCAGTCGCGGGGTCGCCCGGAGAACACGAAGAGCGCACTACCCTGTAGCGGGGGCAGCCTTCCTCTCTTCGGGGCGGGGGAGGAGCTTTTTTACAACTCCTCGAGCGTTCGAGATCCGTCCACTCGCTTTACAGCCCGGGGACAAGCGTCCCGTCCGGGTGGCGATTGTTGAGCAGTGTGACACCGGTTCCCGACACTTGGTTAATTGATGGTCCAACTATATTGTTGGAGATGGTTGCATTGGTTAACGGTGACGCCGCGATCCCCCAGAATTGTTGGAATCCGCCGCCAGTGTCATCGAAGGTAACCGTGTTGTCACCGATGGTAAGATTCGTAGTTGCTGCATTGGAGATGGTAATTCCGTAGCTTCCTCCGTACGGCACGCGATTTTGGATCGAGAAATTATTCCCGCTTATTTGAATGTTTTGCTTGGGTAATGTGGAAGAGTTAAGTCCGACACCCGCCGCCCCGCGTATCACCGTGTTGTTGGTGACACGCAACCCATCACACGATCCAGTGTCGTGATGGGCTGCTCCCTGACAATCAACGAAAGTATTGCCGTCGATCTGGCAATCCTTCACGTAGGCAAGATTTACTCCGCCAGAATTAAATCCGGTGTTGAGTCCATTGTTCACTCCAACCGCAATGGATGAAACGACCTTGGAGTTAGCGATTACATAAGGCGGCCAGCCAAAAAGCCCGAATGGCGAACTGTAGTTGCCCTGTGGCAGCTCTGCCCTGCAAGATTGAATGACATTGCCCGTACCGTTTCCATTTCGCGACGCTGTTAGTGTAATGGCAAACTCCTCTTGCAAGTTCGCCAGTGACCCGTAGTTGTTGATGGAACGCACTCGCTCGATAAGAGTATTGCTTCCCGAGATGGTGATCGCGCCAATTTTGATGTTTTTTTCGCCACCGGCGCCGGTGTCCGCCGTCGTGGAAATCTCCGTCCAATTCGCGTCACACGTTAAGTCACGGACAATCACATCGTCCGTGGTGGTGTTCGGGTCAGACGCGAGACAGCTTACGCCACCGTGGATTCCCGAGGCATTTCCTCCCATTTGCACGGTTGTGTTGTCCATTCCTGCGCCTTCAAGTACCCACCCGGATTTGACCGCCCAGGTCCCCTTTGTTATGGCTGTGCGAAACGTTCCCGGCCCGAGGTGAATAGTCGTGTACGGGGGAGTCTTGGAATTATCTCCCATGATCGCATCAAACTTGTCCATCGTGCTGCCGTCGTAAGGATCGCTCTCTGTGCCCGAGCCTGCCTGGCCGTCAGTTCGGACGGCGATCCAAACTTCGCGCGTCGAAATAGGGTCGAGATCGTAAGCTTCCACCAGCCCAATCCCCGTTGTATTGTTTACCCCGTGGACAATGGCCGTGTAATTCCCCGGATTCAGCGTGGTCAGGATCGCCGGTTCGAGTGAATTTGATGGCGCCAGGCCCGTGGCAGCAATGGCGGCATGCTGAGGGTTGCTCACCCAATTATCATTGCTTGAGAGCAGGTTGCCGGACCCATCGTGAAGTTCCAAAACGGGATTGGCCAGAGCACCGGCTAGCGGCAAGGAAGGCCCAAGCGCGCGCACGATCACCGTTTTCGACCCGCTTCCCGCCACGATAACTCCTCCGATCAGCACTTCATCACCTACCCCCACCCAACCGCGCGTCGAAACATTCACCAAACGGGTCGCCGCAGAATCGAGCTCATAGCATTCGACTAATGCGATGCCGGTGGTGTTGTTCACGCCGCGCACAATTGCCGTGTAACTTCCAGGTTGAAGCGTCGCCATGATTGCAGATTCAAATGGATTCGTCGGCGCCAGGCCGCTGGCGCGGATTTCGCTCACTTGCGAGCTCGCCTGCCAGTTATCGTTCGTAGCGATGGTGGCGCCGGTCGAATCGTGCAACTCCAGCGTGGGATCGGCCATCGCCCCAATGACTCCGGCCCCAGTCAACGATGGTCCGAGGGCTCGCAAAATCACTTTCTTCGTGTCAGGCCCGCGCACGATAAATCCGCCGATCAGAACATCGTCGTCAACGCCCACATTCAGGCGGGTGGAAATATTTGCCAGATGACTCGAGCCGGGAGTTGGAGTAGGCGTTGGAGATGCCGTCGCGTAAATGGTCGTGGATAGCGAGGCTAGAAAAACAGCACCGCGCGCCAGAGCGATGGAGCAATTGGATCGAGACGGACCCGTAGGAAATGCCATAAATACCATAAAGCACACTGCGCGCCAGAGTTATGGGCTTATTTGGATTTCTTTTGTCCAAATTATTGATCCCGATTTTGCGCTGCTCCTGGCGTTCGGGTCCGTCGCAACCGGAAATCCTTGCCGAGGACAGGGCGGCGGAAACACCGAAAGGTTGGCCGCCCAAATCGATCAATACTAACTCAACCACTCAACTTGCTGTGTTCCGCCTCGGTTTCCTCGGCTTGATTTCCGCATTGACGTTTCTTTCGCAAACGACGCAAGCGATGGAATTCGTTGTAAACCAGCGTGATCCGGCGGCCTCTGACAAAAATTCCGGAAGCCGAACGAAACCGCTGAAGACGATCTCGGCGGCAGTTTCAAAAGTTCACGCCGGAGATAAAGTGACCATTCACGCCGGAGAATACCGGGAGACGGTAATTATCACAGCCTCCGGAACCAATGACGCGCCGATCATGCTAGAAGCCGCGTCTGGAGAAGTCCCCATCATCAAAGGTTCCGACGTGATCAGCGGGTGGACGCTAGATCATAATGCAGTCTGGAAGGCCCGGCTTCCCAAACTGCCTCCGCGTTCTCCGGATAGCAACGACGCGTCATTCTGGATAGCAAATGAGATTCATCGCGTGTTTATCCGCGACGGCATTCTGCTTGACGCACTTCATCTGCGCCGGGTGAGTGCAAAAGAGAGGCTTCAGCCCGGAAACTTCTTCCACGACACCGCGGATTCCACGCTTTACGTCTGGTTGCCGGATTCGGACGATCCCAATAAACACAAAGTGGAAGCTGCTGTGCGCGCAGCTTGGGTGAAGCTAACGGGCGACCACATTATCGTTCGCGGGCTCCAGATGCGCCACGCCAGTACGCTTGCAATAGGAAACTGGGCTGCTTGCAACATCTCCGGTAAAGGCTCGCGCCTGGAGGACTGCGTGATCACATGGGGTGATTTTGTTGGAGTCGGCCTGAGCGGTAATCGGAACAGTTTGGTCCATTGCGTACTGGCGTGTCACGGCAACTCCGGCATCGGAGGAACCGGCGAAGGCCATCTCATCGAGGGATGCCGGGTCATTTACAACAACATCGACAGATACGACCCGAGTTGGCATTGCGGCGGGGCAAAGCTAATCCCGAAATTCGATAAGGGTCGCATCATTGGAAACGAGTTTGCCTACAACATCGGGCCGGGCCTCTGGTTGGATGACAGCTGCAACGACAATCGGATAGAGCGAAATTTCTGTCACGATAATGAGACCGCGGGGATCGCGGTCGAAATTTCCGCTGGCAACCTGGTGCTGAACAATATTTCCACAGCCAACCGCAATCCGCTTGCGGGAGAGTTCCTGATCCCCGATCCAGAAGCGGAGAAGCAAGGGCGGCATAACCTTTTCCTCGGGCGGAAGCTCAATGACAGAACGCAATCGACGCTCATTTATCAAGGCGGAGGAGGTCTCGGAATTTTAATTTCGTCAGCGCCCGGCTCACGCGTGTACAACAACACCTGTTACCTTAACGAAGGCGGCGGCATAACTGTCGAAGGACCTTTGCGAGAGGCGGCCGGTGGTCCCATGTCCACTCGTGACTGCCACGTGCTGAACAATATCAGCGTTTATAATAAAGGCCCTCAGCTGATCTTGCGCAAAAATGGCATCGACCCAGACACAGCCGGAAATCTATCCGACCATAACCTGCTCCTCGCGGTCGGAGCGATTGTTGCTAAAAATGGTTGGGCCGGAGCGACAGCCTTCTCCGTAGCGGAGTGGCAACGCGTGAGCAGTCAGGATACGCACTCGCGCGAAGGCGACCCGCGCTTCGCCATGCCAACAATGGACGATTTCCGCCTTGTAGAAGGCAGCCCAGCACTGGACGCAGGGCAAGTAATACCCGGCGTCAAAGACGATTTCTTTGGACGAGACCGCCCGACGGGACACGTAAGCATCGGAGCCGCCGAAAAAAGCTCATTCGATTATCCCCGGCCACGGCTCTGGTGAGACACCGGTTGCAAAGAAGCTGATGATCAAACGAACGCTATGAGCCTAAAGAGACAAACTCTCCGGAGCATGGCGCGATTGCTCGTTGTCATCCCCCTAATCTCACCCTCGCAATTCGGCGATAGCGTTGGATCTGCTATTTTGCAGGCCGAACTTCACTAGTTTCGTGGAAAAGTTTGATTTCTTGATCGTAGGCGCAGGCTTCGCCGGCGCTGTGCTTGCCGAGCGCATCGCCAGCCAACTCGGCAAGAGTTGCCTGATTGTCGAGAAGCGCCAACACATCGGGGGCAACGCTTATGATCATTACGATGCGGCCGGTGTGCTGGTCCACGATTACGGGCCGCATTATTTCCGCACAAACTCTCAGCGCATCGTCGATTACCTGAGCCAGTTCACCGAGTGGCACGAAGTGGAGTACAAGATTTTGTCTTGGACTCATGGCCGCTACTGGCATTTCCCGATCAATCTCAACACGTTCGAGCAATTAATCGGCCGGCCATCGAACAGCGAAGAAATGGAAGCGCAGCTCGCGGAGTGGCGCGTTAAGATCGACAGTCCGAAAAATTCCGAGGAAGTGATCGTCTCGCAGGTGGGCTGGAAGTTGTACGAAATGTTCTTCAAAAACTACACACGCAAGCAATGGCAACGCGACGCCAAGGATCTCGATCCAAGCGTTTGCGGCCGAATCCCAATCCGCACCAACCGCGACGACCGCTATTTGTCGGAAAGGTTTCAGGCGCTACCGAAGGATGGTTACACGAGGATGTTCGAGAAAATGCTCTCCGATCCAAAAATCGAAGTGCGGCTCAACACCGACTTTCGCGACGCGCGCGAACAAGTTCGATATAAACATCTGATTTACACCGGCCCGATCGATGAATATTTCGATCACTGCTTTGGTCCGTTGCCATATCGATCATTGCGCTTTGAGCCGGAGACTTTGTCGCAGGAATATTTCCAGCCGGCGATGCAAGTGAATTATCCGAACGATTACGACTTTACGCGCATCGTCGAAATTAAACACGCCACCGGCCAAAAACTTCCATCGACCACGATTGTGCGCGAATACCCGCAGGATTTTGGGCCGGGCCGCGAACCCTACTATCCAATTCCCGCACCCGATGCGAAAGCGCTCTACTCAAAATATGCCGAACGCGCGTCTTCGGAGAGAAACGTCGGTTTTGTCGGCCGCCTCGCCACCTATCGTTACTACAACATGGATCAAGTGATCGGCATGGCTCTTGCAGAATTCGATCACCTCTTCAAACTCTCCTGACTCGGCATGCAGGCAGCCTCAGATTTCCTGGCTAGAATGTTGAACTCGACAGGCTTCCAAGGACAGGACAGATCAAAAAGAGATGGAAAGACATTGACGACTTGAAAGCCATGTCCGGTCACCAGATCAAGCATTGCGACCAAAGGATTGGTGACGTCCCTTGGGCGACGCACTAGCGAGACTTCGACAATGAGCGCACGCGTAAACTCC
>DATMPQ010000095.1:0-3065 GCA_035567015.1 Chthoniobacterales bacterium
AAAAACGTGCCTGAAAAATTTAGAGATACCGAGTTGCTCGAGAATAAAACGCAATCGTCCATCAAAATTGGAGACAACTGCCAATTGAAAGCGCGGATGCAACTTCTCCAGAACATCGACAACTTCCGGATAAAGCTCCCACACGCCCGCCTCGGCAAAGTGCTCGTAGGCGATCTCGAAAAAATTATCGCGATCGAGTTCGCTCAATAACGGTGCGACTTCACCCAGCACCAGATCTACCAGATCGTGCCACCAATCTTTGTCGTCATTTTCGCGCGGGCCATTAATTGGCGCACGTTTCGGCATTGAATTCCAAGCCTTGACAAAGGCGTGGTCGAGTTGCGTCGCGTTTAATTGCAATCCGATTTCTTCACCGACGAGCGCGTAGTGATAGCCCACGCCCAGCGGAGGATGAAAGAGCGTGCCGGCGGCATCGAAAAAGATCGCTTTGATCGTACCCATTTGGTGGTCGTCTTGAATTTCAGCTGAACGATCAGCACTTAGCTTGCGGCAATCATCATTTTACTTTCCAAAATCGCTCAACTCGTCTTGTGTGCCACCTTGGTGAAGACGATGGATGAGACGCGCGCTCTGCCAAAGCGGACGCAATCCGCAGGCGAAGAACTGGCGAATAGCATCAGTCACGGGATGGGCTTTATTGCCGCGCTAGTCGGGACGCCGATCCTGCTCTTGGCGGCGCTTCCGCGCGGCAGTAGCGGATTTCTTATCGGCACGATCGTTTTTACTTCGACAATGTTGTTGCTGTATCTCGGATCGACGCTTTACCACGCGTGGCCGCAGACGCGCGCGAAATCCATTTTGCGTGTGCTCGATCATTCCGCCATTTTCTTGCTCATTGCCGGGACATACACACCGTTCGCGCTGGGTCCGCTTCGCGGCGTTGGTGGCGCGACGATTCTAGGAATCATTTGGGCGTGCGCGATTTTTGGCGTTGTCATGAAGGCGACGCGCGGTCCATCGCGTCATCCGAAACTGGCGATGTCTCTTTACCTCGGAATGGGTTGGTTGGTTCCGATCGCGAATCACCCGCTTGCGTTCGCGATCCCCTTTCCGGCATTGATCTGGCTCGTGGCCGGAGGCATTGCTTATACGACCGGCGTATTATTTTTTGCGAACGACCACCTTCGCTACCGTCATTTCATCTGGCACTTGTTTGTCCTTGCCGGCACGGCCTGTCACTTTGTGGCCATCCTTTTCCTGTGCGAGTTAACTCGGAACGCCGCCTGATCTTGGCCGGGCCGCACCGCGCGGCAAGGTTGGACAAATTTCTGTGCCTGGCGGATTAATTCGCATGCTGCCGGTAGAACATGACGATCCGATCAACGCGAAGATTCTCGCCATTTCCGAGGACAAGATTGAGGGGTTCGTGCGCGAGCCATTTAAGGAGATTGCGCTGCGATCGGGCTTAGATGTCGATGTCGTGATGACGCGCATCGCGGCGATGCTGCGTGCAGGCACGATCCGTCGCGTTCGGCAAACTCTACTGGCGACCAATCTGGCCGACGGCGCGCTAGTAGCCTGGAAAGTTCCCGCGGACAAAATCGACAACGCATTCGACTGGATGTTCCAGCGCGATCCATTTTCCGGCCACGTCGTCTTGCGCTCGACCGACACCGTCACCGCCGGATCGGAGTACAAACTTTGGACGACGTTGAAAGTGCCGCACGGCTTTTCATTGCAAGAGCACGCGGAATTGCTCGCACAAAAAGTTGGCGCGGAACATTTCCGGCTCATGCCAGCGAAGGGAATCTTCACACTCGGCGTCGGTCATGTTCGCCGGAAGACGATTGAACCGGGCAGCAAAGCGAGTGAGCTAGCGAAGATGATTCCGGTGCAGATTGTCGATCTTGACGAGCGCGAGTGGAAAGTGTTGCTGACTCTCAAGCGTGAATTTACGCCGGAAGAAATTCGGCCGACCCCGTGGGCGGCGCGGGCGAGGGAAGCGCGTGTTTCGCTCGATGAATTCTATCGGGTAGCCGATGAATTGAACGCGCGCAAAATCATCGGTCGTTTCTCAACCTTTCTCGAACACGTCAAGCCTTCCGCTGGCGGCGTGCGCGTCACGCGATTCAACGCGCTCTTCCATTGGGCGGTGCCGCCCGGCCGCGAAATCGAAGCGGGCGGCGAAGTTGGTCGGCATCACATTCTGACTCATTGCTATTGGCGCGAGGCCGGCCCCGAATTCAAGAACGTCAATATCATGGCGGTGGCGCATGGGACGGATAAGCAGTTGCTGCTCGCACACAAGGCAGCAATGGATCGGCATCTTCAAGCGAGTGGCATCCCAGTTTCCTATACGAATGTCTTTTGGGGAGGCCGCAGCGAGATCAAGCCGTCCGAAATTTCGCCGCAAGTTTATCGCGATTGGCTGCGCGACATGGAGTTTGAAGCGATGAAGGGTTGAGCCGAAACGCCTTCTGCCGCTTTAACTCTTCAACCCTTCATCGCTTGAACGAACCAATGAAATCGCTCATCGAAAAACTGCGGAGCGGACTCGATCTCCAGAGCAGCGACATCGATCATGCGGTGGTGCTTTTGCTTTCGGACGAGGTTGAGGATGAAAAGAAGGTAGAGTTTCTCACGGCGCTGCATCAGAAGGGCGAAAGCGCGGATGAGATCGTCGGGTTTGTGCGTGCGCTCATGGGACGCGCTCTCGATCCGATGATCGATCCTTCCGATTTGCCGGGACCGATGATCGATGTCTGCGGGACCGGTGGCGCGGGATTGAACCTCTTCAATGTCTCGACCACGATTACGTTCGTCCTGGCGGCGGGCGGGGCGGTGGTGGTCAAGCATGGTAACCGCAAGGTGACATCGCTCTGCGGCAGCGCGGACGTTCTCGAAGAACTGGGCGTTCCGATTCATCTGAGACCGGAAGAGTTAAAGGAATGCGTCAAGCGCCTTGGACTTGGATTTATTTTCGCTCGACAATATCACCCGGCGTTTAGTGTGATCGCGCAAGTGCGAGAGCGTCTGGCGCGGGCGAATAAGCGCACGATTTTTAATCTGCTCGGCCCGCTCCTAAATCCGGCGCGGCCCCGGCG
>DATMPQ010000096.1:0-7870 GCA_035567015.1 Chthoniobacterales bacterium
GTGTCCACCATTGAATTAAGCGCGGTCAGTTTTCCGGTGAATTCACGACCCGGTATCGCATCGGTGCGGACCCGAGCTTCCAATCCCGGCGCAAGTTTCGAAATCTCCTGCTGGGGCAAGGCAAAATCGACATACACCGGATCGAGCGCTTGTAGCGAAACGACTTGCTGCCCAGCGTTAATCATTTGACCGACGTTCACCTGGCGAATGCCGAGCTCGCCATCGAACGGCGCTTGCACCTGTTTCTTGGCAATGAACGCGCGCATGTTATCGACCGTCCCTTGTTTCTGACCGAAAGCAGATTGTGCGGCGTCCAGCTCTTGCTTCGAAACAACTTTCCGCGCCGTGAGATCGCGCGTTCGCTGCAAATTTGCCCGCGCCAATTCCAAATCGGCTTCGGCTGTACGCAGCTGCGCTTCCTCAGACGACGAATCCAGTTTTAGAAGCACTTCGCCCTTCTTCGCTTCTCCACCATTTGGAAAACCAATTTCGGCGACGACCCCGCCAAGCTCAGTTGAAACGATCGCGCCTTGCACGGCCGAAACCGAACCGACCGCCGAGAGCGTCGGCGCCCAATCCTCTTCTTTGACCGTTGCGCTCGAGACTGTGGTCGCCGGCATCACCATCGGCGTGGACATCATTTTGCCGATCTGCAGCACTTTGATTCCGACAAGCACCACGACAAGTGCGATCAAACCACTAACCGTTATGCCCATCGTTCCGAGCTTCAATTTCATTCCGGTTTTGATCGGTTTCGCTATGTCATGCATAACTCGGCTCGCTCGTTTCCGTAAATAAAAGTCGCCACACTCTGCGGACCACGTCCAGATGTCGCGCCCGCCGATCGGCGGCGATAGTGCTGTCGGGCAGCAACACGTCGCGCATTAACATGCCGTCGTTGACGGCAAAAATAACTTCGGCTAGTTCGCGTGGCGATAAATGGCTCGACTTTGCTTCCGGGGAACGCGCAATCAAATCGGTGACGCCGTTCATCGTGCTTTCGCAAACGTCACGCACCAGTTCGGCCACGCGCGGATTCCGCGATGCTTCCGCGAAAAGATCGACCACAAAAGCGGAGGTGACCCGCGGTTCGTTTTCGCAGCAATGCGCGGTGAACAAAATCTCGAGCGACTCGATTAGACTCGACGCCTCACGCGCGTCCTCCAGCACTTTCTGAATCTTTTGTTTATGCTGGTCCGCCATCGCTGAAATGACAGCGTCCTTGTTTTCGAAATATCGATAAATCAGGCCGACACTGATGCCAGCTTCCGCGCTGATGTCGTGCATGCTGGCTTGGTGAAAGCCGCGCTTGGCGAAGCAAACCAGGGCGGCATCGAGGATTTGAGTTGGTCGATCGAGACCGGGCTCTAGCTGGGTGTTGGACATTGGGCCAACACAATGAATGAACGTTCATTCATTGTCAAATGGCCCTGTTCTTACGACGCAATCCGTTGCTCAAGATGCTGCCCGTTCATCGTCCCTACTCGATCCAGCGGTAACGAGCTCGGTTGCTGGGCAAATTGCCAGATCGAAACGACTGCGCTCAGCGCGAAAAGCGCGTAGAGCGCCGTTTCCATAATGTTGCGGCTCTTTTCTTCGGATTGAACCAGAAGCGCGTAAGTTGATCGTTTTTTCATATTTCGGTTCCTTTACTTTTAAGACGCCGCCCACTCACAATTTTGTCTAACTAACTAAGCGTTGAAGGTTCATGGTTGGCGTCGAAGATTGGACGCGTCGAACACATGCGTTGGATTCAAATTAATAGGAGCTCACTTCGCGCGCTCTCGTCTGGTGCCCGATATCTGATCGGCGTTTCGGGAGGACGCGACTCAGTCGCGTTGCTGCACTGGCTGATCGAATGCGGCTACAGCAAATTGATCGTTTGCCATTTGAATCACCGGCTGCGCGGCCGATCAAGTCGGGCCGACGCCATCTTCGTGCAGAAACTTGCGGCAAGGTACGATGTCGATCTTGCCCTTGGCGCAATCGATGTCCGAGCGCTGGCCGTTCGCACAAAACAATCGATCGAAACTGCCGCGCGCGACGCTCGCTACAAATTTTTCGCGCAAGTCGCAAAGCGGCGGCGCTGCCGCACGATTTTCCTTGGCCATCACGCTGATGATCTTGTCGAAACTTTCCTAATTAATCTTTTCCGCGGCGCCGGCCCGGGCGGACTCAGCGCCATGCGCGGGGTTTCCGTCCGTAAGATCGACAACATGAAATTGCAGATCGTGCGGCCGCTGCTTGGGGTTTCGCGCGAGCAAATCGACGATTACGTTCGCGAGCACGGTTTGAAATTCCGTGAGGATGCCTCTAACAAGAATCTCGCGCCGCTGCGCAACCGCATCCGTCACCGCATTATCCCGGAGATCGAGAAGCAGCTTGGACGAAATGTGCGGGGGACGATTTGGCGAGCGGCGACGATCGCTGCTGAGGAAGAGAACTTTTTCAAAGCACTGTTGCCGGATAAGCTTTCGAAACTCACGGCGTTGGCGGTAAAACCGTTGCGGGCAATGCCTATCGCAGTTCAGCGCCGCATGCTGCACGAATGGCTGCGCGCGCGCGATGTGCCCGATCTAAGTTTCGATCTGATTGAACGCGTCCGCGCGCTGCTCGACCTGAGCAACCGCGCAGCCAAGACAAATCTGCCGCAAGATCGACATGTGCGCCGTCGCGCCGGTCAAATCTTCATCGAATGATTTCGTCTGTAGCGGCGCTCTGTGAGTGTCGCACTTATTCGAGCGGCGGTCATAGACCGCTGCCACAATTTGTGGCTAAATTGCTTTTGAAATGAGCTCAGAAATCCGTGTCCGTTTCGCGCCGTCGCCTACCGGTTATCTCCATATCGGCGGCGCGCGCACGGCGCTGTTTAATTGGCTCTTTGCCCGACATCACGGCGGCAAACTCATTTTGCGCATCGAGGACACGGACACAAAGCGCAATACTGAGGAAGCCGCGGCCGCGATTTATGAAGGACTGCAGTGGTTGGGCCTAAATTGGGACGAAGGCCCCCACGTCGGCGGAGATTTCGGTCCCTATTTTCAGAGTCAGCGCGCGGAGATTTATGAACGCTATTTGAAAAAACTCCAGGACGGCGGTCACATTTTCGAAGACGCGGGCGCGCTCCGTTTTCGTTCACCGCGTGAGCATGTGGTTGTCGATGATCTTGTCTGTGGGAAAATCGATTTTGATCTCACCAATCCCGGCACACATCCCGACATGACCGTGCGCCGCCCGGATGGCTCGTGGATTTTTCATTTCGTCAACGTGATCGACGACATCGAGATGAAAATTTCGCATGTCATTCGCGGCGAAGATCATCTTTCGAACACGCCGAAACACATCGAACTGTATCGCGCCCTCGGCGCGACGCCACCGTGCTTCGCGCACATTCCACTCATCATGAACAAGGACGGCTCGAAGATGAGCAAGCGCGATCAGGGCGCGAGCGTGGAGTATTATATCAAGAGGGGTTTTCTGCCGCAGGCGGTGCGCAATTATCTTTGCCTGCTCGGTTGGTCGCCGAAAGATGATCGCGAGAAAATGTCGATCGAAGAGGTCGTGAAAATTTTCGATCTCAACAACGTCGTGCGCGGGCATGCAACGTTCGATCCGGACAAATTACATTGGCTCAACGGCGAGTATGCACGCGAGCTGAGCGATTCCGCGTTTCACGATCGCGCTGTCGCTACATTGCGATCGAGCGGGGTAAAGATCGACAGTTATTCAACCGATTACGTCGGGGCCGCTCTAAAAACGTGCAAAGGCAAGATCAACACTTTTGACGAGCTGCCGGCTTACTGCGGTTTCTATTTCACGGATGACTTCGAATATGATCCGGAAAGCGTGGCCAAACATTTCACCACCGAGAATAAACCGCGCCTGGAAACGGTGCGGGCTGCGCTCGCAGCTCTGGAGGATTTCAACGCCGCTGAATTAGAAGCGACGATGAAATCGACCGCTTCAAATCTCGGCGTGAAAGTCGGCGCGCTGGTTCATCCGACGCGTCTCGCCGCCACCGGCAGCAATGCCGGCCCCAGCCTCTATCACCTGCTCGAAGTTCTTGGCAAAGAGAAGGTGCTGGCGCGAATCGATCGCGCACTCGCCAAGCCATAGTGGAAGCGCGGAAGCGCATCCCTCCGGAGGGACATGCTCCGCATGTCCCAAATCGCCGATCTTACATCCTCTTCGTTTCCTTCGCCCAAGTGTCTTTCAACGTAATCGTGCGGTTCCACACCTGCTTGGCAGGTGTCGAATCTGGATCGAGCGCGAAATATCCAAGGCGCTCGAATTGATAACGTTCTTCCGCGTGCGCCTCCTTGAGCGAGGGCTCACACTTCGCACTCACAACTTCAAGCGATTGCGGATTGATGAACAATTTGAAATCGCCTCCGGCGCCGGTTGCGCCGGGGCTTCCAGTGGAAGCGGAATCGGGTTCGGGAACGGTGAAAAGGCGGTCGTAAAGACGAACTTCGGCGTCGATCGCGAGTGGCGTGCTGACCCAGTGGATTGTGCCTTTGACTTTGCGATTGGAAGTCGCGCCGCCTGATTTGCTCTCAAGATCGACGTTGCAATGCAGCTCAATCACCTTGCCAGCGTTGTCTTTCACGACTTCGTCGCACCTGATGATGTAAGCGTACTTGAGCCGCACTTCGCCACCAGGTTTTAGTCGGAAATATTTCGGCGGCGGCGTTTCCATGAAGTCTGCGTTGTCGATAAAGAGTTCGCGACCAAACGGCACCTTGCGCGTTCCGGATTTCGGGTCCTCGGGATTGTTCACCGCGTTGAGTTCTTCCACCTTTCCCTCCGGATAATTCGTCAGCACCACTTTGATCGGCTTCAGCACAACGAGGCGTCGCGAAGCCGTGCGATTGAATTCATCGCGCATGGTGTGCTCAAGCACGGCCACATCCGTCATGCTCGGATATTTTGTGATGCCGATGTTGTAGGCGAACGCGCGCAACACGCTCGCGGTTACGCCGCGCCGTCGCAAACCGGAAATGGTGAGCATACGCGGGTCGTCCCAGCCGGTGACGAGCTTTTCGTTTACAAGCTGGATCAACTTCCGTTTGCTCATCACTGTGTAAGTGAGATTGAGTCGCGCGAACTCGTACTGATGCGGTCGCGGCTGCGGCAACCCGAGCGCATCCAGAATCCAATCGTAGAGCGGCCGATGCACCTCGAATTCCAACGTGCAGACCGAGTGGGTGATGCCTTCGATGTAATCGCTCAGCGTGTGCGCCCAATCGTACATGGGATAAATACACCATTTGGCGCCGGTATGATGATGTTCCGCATGCCGGATGCGATACAGCACCGGATCCCGCAGCCAAACGTTCGGCGCAGACATGTCGATCTTTGCTCGCAACGTACGGCTGTTATCCGGAAATTCGCCGACTTTCATCCGCTCAAAGAGGTCGAGATTTTCCTCAGTCGCGCGATTTCGGAACGAACTCTCTTTTCCGATGCGCCGATATTCATCAGTTTCCTCGGGCGACATATCATCGACATACGCCTTACCCTTGCGCACGAGATCGACAGCGTACTCGTAGAGCTTGTCGAAATAATCCGACGCGTAGAGCGGCGCGCCCCCGAGATTTCTGTCGGCCCAACCGTCGATCAACCAATGCACATCGGCCATGATTGAATCGACATACTCGGTCTCTTCTTTCGTTGGGTTGGTGTCGTCCATGCGCACATTGCAGATGCCTCCGAACTCGCGCGCCATCCCGAAGTTCAAACATATCGATTTCGCGTGGCCGATGTGCAGATATCCATTCGGCTCCGGCGGAAAACGGGTAAGGATCTTTTTGTATTTTCCGGTCCGCAGATCTTCCGCGACAACGTCGCGAATAAAATCGGACGGAGTTGGATTTTCAGCCGGCGCTGTCATTGTAGAAACTAGCAGACAAAATCGGTGAAAGAAATCTATACGCTAGCGGACCTCAAGACCTGGAAGAAAACGCCGATCCGGCTCGGCGTCCTCGGCGATCCAGTCGCGCATTCGCTTTCGCCGCAAATGCAGAACGCGGCGCTGCGTGACTGCAAGATCGACATGCAGTACGCGCGATTTCACATTTTGCCTAACGAATTGCGGGAAGCCCTAAATCTGGTTCGCGGGCTCAACTTTGTCGGTGTGAACGTTACTGTGCCGCACAAAATCGCCGCGCTTGATCATGTGGACGATGTCGATCCTGACGCACGCCGGATCGGCGCAGTGAACACGATTTCATTTGCTGGAAAGACTGCGCGTGGATTCAACACGGACGGGCGCGGATTTTCACGCGCCATGCGAGACGAATTTTCTGTTGATCTTCGCGATCTGCGCGTGCTGGTGCTTGGTGCGGGCGGAGCAGGGCGTGCGATTGCGATGCAATGCGCAAAAGAAAATTGCGAACGCCTTGTCATTGCCAACCGGACTTTTGAAAAGGGCGAACAGCTGGCGGACAAACTGCGGAACTTTTTTACCGGGCCGAAAGTCGTCGGACCGGTGCCGCGTTTGCAGGCGATTCGCTGGGAAGAAAGCGCGTGTCGCTTTCAAGTTGCAAACGCCGATCTCATCGTAAATGCAACGCCAGTCGGGTTAAATCGCGGAGATGCATCGCCTATTCCCGCGCAACTGCTGGCACCGCATTTGATGGTTTACGACACGGTTTATTCGAGTGAAAGAACGGCGTTTGTGTCGGCGGCACTCGAAGCCGGCGCACGCGCGGCGAATGGATTGTCGATGTTACTGCACCAAGGCGCGCTCGCGCTTGAAATTTGGTTTCAACGCGAAGCGCCAATTGATGTTATGCGAAAGACGCTGCTGTAGCCACGGCGCTCTGTCGCCGTGCCGCCGTAAGGAGCACGTCAAGCACGCCCCGACAGAGCGGGGCGGCTACAAATTTTCGTTCGCCATTTCGCGAGCGCGTTTTGTCGCCGCTTCGATTGCGGCAATCAAACCTTCGGTCGTCCGATGCTTCTCCATCGCCGCAAGACCGGCGGCAGTTGTTCCGCCGGGAGTGACGACCATTTTTATCAATTCTTCGGGTGACTTTTTGCTTTCGAGCGCGAGCTGTGCTGCGCCGAGAACGGTTTGGGCGGCCAGGGTCATCGCCGCCTCGGCGGACAATCCGCATTTCTTTCCGCCTTGTGCGAGCGCTTCTATCACGGTGTAAACAAACGCCGGTCCGCTTCCGGAAAGCGCTGTGACAGCATCGATTTGTTCTTCGGTTACTCCTACGACGATGCCGATGGCGCCAAAAACTTGGCGCGCAAGATCGACATCTTCATTTGTGGTTCGCGAGCCGCGGGCGATCGCGGTCGCTGCTAGGCAAATTGCTGAAGGCGTGTTTGTCAGTGCGCGCATGAATCGCGCGTTCGCGATTTCTCCCATGCTCTTCAAACGAACTCCTGCCGCAAGAGAGATGACGAGTTTATTTTGAATTGCGGATGCGACTTCGCGCAGCACTGGCAGCACGACAGCCGGTTTCACGCCGATGAAAATAACATCCGCCTTCTCCGCGACCTCTGCGTTTTCTGTCGTTAATTCAATCCCGGTTTCATCGCGCAGCGCGGCGCGAGCGTTTTCATTAGGCTCGCTTGCGATGATTTCGGCGGGCGAACAAAATTGGGCCCGCACCAAGCCTCGAATGATAGACCCGGCCAGTTTGCCTGCGCCGATGAAACCGAGGCGATAACGGGTCTCGTTAGGTTGTGAATTCATGGGAAATCGCGATATTAACCCATGGTAAGTGCCGGTGTAAATTTCGGTGTCGATCTGATGGAGGAGCTTCGGGAGCTCAAGCGCGAGAGAAATGCCGTGATTCTCGCGCACAATTATCAAGTGCCGGAGCTCCAAGACGTCGCCGATTTCGTGGGTGACTCG
>DATMPQ010000097.1:0-26095 GCA_035567015.1 Chthoniobacterales bacterium
GTGCGAATCGGCGATTCAGGCCGCGGGTTTCCATTCCGCTGAGCTCGTGGCCACGCTCGCAGGCGAGCCGTTTTACGCCGCCTTTGACTATTCTTCCGCCGAGCGATACGAAATTCCGATGGCGGCCGATCTTACTTTGCCGGTCGTCCACATGACGAAGCACTTGGATATTGTCTAGCCAATGAACGAAAATCTAAAAAGCTGTCCTGACACAGGGTTTCGCAACTCTGGAACAGGAAAGTAATATCGTGAACATCGAAGATTGTACAAACGTGTACCTTCACGGAATATTTGAGTAATTTCCTGAATGTCCAATGTCCCAAATGCATCTCGGATCGTTCGGTCGCACTGGGTACTTAATCATATAGTTTGCCCTCTGGGTCTCAGCAACTGCACGTCGGGACGAATCGGCCGATCAACGCCGGGCCGAAAGTGGCTTAAGCCCATCGACAATTTTCACAAACCGTGCATCGCCGCGAAGCGCCGCCCAGGCGGGATCGAACTTGAGTTGCCCGTAATCGGGCCCACCAGGCGTCTTGGCCAGATAAGCTAATTGTTCGATCGCCGGATCGTTCTCGCCCAGCCAAGCGTAAGCCATGGCTAGGCGGGTCAACGCCACGGGACCATCCACTGCATCCTTGCTGATCGGGCGAAGCTCGACGGCGCGGTGTCCTTCGGACAGAGCCTGTTCCTTTCGCCCCACCCCGGCATTGATCACACACAGGATTCCACGCAGAAGCCCATTGTCCGGATCATCGCGCAGTTTTTGTCCAATTTCGTCGCGAGCAATGTTGAAAGCCGCGATTGCTTGCGACCGATCAGCCCGAGCGCGAGAGATCTGGCCGGCAAAAAAACTGCGTGGCAGTAACGAACCGGTGCCGTCAATCAATCCCTCATGTTTGCACGCCTCCAACGCGGCTTGCGCCGCTTCGGTGTTTCCTTCATACAGGAACAGGCTTATCCGCGCGGCGGTAGCTGACCCATCGGGATCATAGGCGGCCGGGAGTTGATCGAAGAGCTGATGGGCCTTCGGCAGGTTACCTTTTTCCAATTCCGTCTCCGCCCGAAGCAGTTGCCAATAGTTGGTTTGGGCCGGATTGATTGCGATCGCGCGGTCAAACAATTGTTCCTTGTCATCGTAGCGGCGCAGGAGGTCGTACAGAACGGAAAGATCGCCCAAGACTTTAAGATTTCGCGGATCGAGTTCGGCCGCACGCCTGAGGTTCCGCAAACTGTCGTCCCATTTTCCCTCGCGCCGGTCAATATATCCGGTGAGCGAATAGACCTGGGCATTATTGGGTAAGGTGCGCTGAGCAATTGCCAGGTGCTGGCGAGCCTGGGCGTAGTCGCGATAGCCATGATAAGACACGAGCGACTGGCTCAAGTGCGCTTCGCCCAGATCAGGCGCGAGTTGAAGCGCTTGGCGGACGCAGGACTTGGCCAATTCCAATCGCGCAGCGGTATGATCGAAGTCGAACCAGTACAAATTATCGTGTGCAATAGCGGCCCAGCAGTAAGCGAGGGCAAACCGGCCGTCCCGGGCGATAGCCTCGTCAAGGAGGCGAATCGCTCGGAGAAGACTCTCCTTCTGGTTAGGCGTATCTGGTGCGGTCGTGATCAGTTCTTTCGCCTGGAGAAAAAGATCGAATGCTTCCAAGTTGCTGGTTGGGCGCACGGAGATGGCTGCTTTTTCCGCCGGGGAGAGAGCAGCCCGCAGTTGGGTGGCAATATTTTCCGCCACCTCACTTTGAATCGCGAACAAATCCGATGTCTTCCGATCGTAGTGCTCGGCCCAGAGATGCGTGTCAGTGCGAGCGTCGATCAATTGCGCGGTGACGCGAATTTGATCTCCTGTGCGGCGGACGCTCCCTTCTAGGACATTCGCCACGTTTAACTCGTGTGCAATTTGCGGAAGATTGCGTTTGTTCTCGCGGTAGCGCATGACCGAACTGCGGCTGATAACCTTAAGATCGGAGATTTTGGAAAGCGCTGTCAGAATGTCATCCTGGATGCCGTCCGCAAAGTAACTGTCTTGTTTATCGTCGCTGAAGTTGTCAAACGGTAATACCGCGAGGCTCTTCGCATCCGAGAGACCGCGGCCGATGCCCCCCGGCACCCAGGCCGCACGATAAAGAAACCACCCAAAAGCGGCAAGAACGACCGCAATGATGAATATCCCGGTGCACCAAAGTGCCTTTACACCACGACGGCTGGAGCGGCGGCGGCGGAACTGCTGCATTCGGCTGGGCACCGTTGAGTTCCCAAAGCCCTCGCCATGAAGATTGACAACAGACATGACCTCCCCGTGCTTCATTTCGATTTGGCCCAAGTCGTGTAGCTTGGGCTGCCAGTGCGCGTAGTGCGACAGGTCTTCGGCGACCCGTTTTGAAAGCAGAATATGCCCAGCATCTGCGCAATCCATAATACGGCGGGCAACATTGATTCCGGCCCCGGCGACGCTTGGTCGGTCATTAACGTCGGGCACCGGATTGACCGGCCCGCTATGAATTCCCATTCGAACATGAATGTCCGGATGGCCACGCAGGGCTTCGCATATTTCGAGGGCGCATTGCACCGGCGCCTCCGGTGTATTGAAAAACACCAAAGCCATGCCGTCTCCCGTTGGGATACGGATTAATCTCCCCGCCGCTTCGGCCGACCGAAAATGGGGTGTTTCTCTAACGAGTTGATTTAGCTCGGCCACGATGGCCGCCTGCTCATTGATCAATCGCGTGGAATACGCCACGACGTCGATGAACAGAACGTGGGCGATCTCGAGTTCAGCTTTCGGTTGAAGGTCATTAGCCATCGCGGCGCGGCCCAGTTAGCAATCACCTGCCGCCAATCATTTCGAATATCAGCTAACACGGTCCAAGGGAAACATTGAACAATCGACCGTAGATGCTCCGATGGCATCGGCCAAGCCCCCTTTCGCTGCGATTGGGCCTCTGCCCTTATTGCCTCGGGCCGCTGTCGCCAAACTTCTTGCCCTTACGCCGCTTGGTTTTACCGCTGCTCTTCTTCGTCTTGCTCTTCTTTTTCTTTGTCATAACGGATGTAGCTCCTTTCGTTATCGTGATTTGACGAGAGTGCACAGATCGGCGGTAGAGGGCAACTATTTAAAGATTGAGGAGCAGCTCCCGATTGGCTTTCCAATCGAGCTCCTTAGCCCTGGTAACCTGCGCTACTTAACTACCCTGATGGTCCAAAAATCTTCTGAAAGATGGTGGTTGATGAAATAATCGTAAGGCAGAGTGAAATACCCATGCATTCCCCATTTGCTGCCCCACGAGTTGCGCACGATGAAGCGACGTTGCGCGTCTTCATAACCCACGGCCAGAACCGCGTGGCCGCCGCGGCACTTCTCCTGCCGAACTGGCATTGAAGCGCGACCAGTGTGGCTGACTTTTTTCGAGTGGAAGCTCTCGTAAACCGTGAACCCGAAAATGAATGGATAGCCGGAGGCGAGGCAAGCTTTCAGCTGTGGCAGTGTCCGCCGGACGCGGTGGTAAGTTAGGGCGGGATGTTTTGCTGCTTCGGTGTAACAGTCTCGCCGCGGCTTTTGGCGAAATTTCCTCATCCGGTAAGGCCATAATCGCTCGTGACAGACGCCCCGTTTCGCCACCGATTTAATGCCAGTACGAATCTGCGCGCCGCTATCGGAATGGATCGAGCGTTCGATCGCGCGTTCATTGTAATAAATGAAAAGGCGAGACGGCACGAAGATGTCCGGCCGCGATTGCTTCATCTTGTCAAACTGAATGGCCGCGGCAATCGCGTTCGCCGTACAGCTGTGGAGTTTGCCTTGATTGTAAACTGGCGGGCAATTCGTTCTGAGATCGACTTGCCAAGGCAGAGCGCGCAGGAATTTGCGAGGCGCCGCGTAGAAAAAATCGCGATGATCGGGAAGATCCGGGACCCAGCCGTGGAAAAAGTTCCTCCGCCGGGCAATACGCGACCGCTGCGACGACTTTTTACGATAACCTTTCCCCGGCATGCATGGTCCTTTAGCAAAAAGCTTGGCTGATGTCGATGTCTTCAACATATTTTGACCTAATTCGAGTTCTCATTTTGGCATGTCCAAATTGGGATCTCGCCGGCTAACGTAGCGAAGAGGCTGTCGTCAATTCGGCTGATTCGAGTTTTCCGCGAAAGTAATCAATTATTCAGTGAATGTACAACAAACTGTCCATTCTCTGAATATTTGAGTCGTTTTGGCATGTCCAACGTCCAAAGCGACGTCGAACTCGACTAGTGGACTTCTAGTTCGATTACAAACCCCAAGGACAATCTTGCTCCCCCAGTCGGGAACTCGGGGCATTTTATTGTGACAATCGCGTTAAAGGATTTCCCCACCGAAAAATAAAGCTTTTCCCAAGGGGCGGGCAAGGTAACAATCGGCAGGCCATGCGGAGATACTGGCACGTAAAAGCGTGCGGCCTTGCTGGGAAGGACGCGAGCCAGAGTCGAGCCGCAACAGCTTCCACGGCCGCGTTTGATTTTAGATCTTCGCCGGGCCTTTCCGGGTTCGAGCTTCGCGCGCGGCTGCGTGCTCTCGGAATCAACACGCCAGTTTTTTTGATCACTGCTTATGATCAAGCGCCCACTCGCAATCAAACAGAGCGGACCGCGGCCGCCGGTTATTTTCCGAAACCATTCGACGACCGAAGTCTGATCGCAGTCATCACGCGGGCAATCGCGGCGCTCTTGCTCTTCAGCTCTGCGCCGCTCGCAAGCGCACAGGAAGTTTCGGATAGAACCGCAAACCGATCGTCGCAACTGCAGGCACGATGTCGGCCTTACGCCAATGACCAGACAACAATTTTCCCAACTCAAAACAAGACCAACACAGACTTATGAAAATAAAAGTAACTGTCGCAGCACTTCTCGCCGTTGCTCTCGCCTTTTCAACAGCGAGCTCGTTTGCGCAAACAACAAAATCAACTCCTGCCACGAGCACGGCGGGCAAGCCAAACATCCTTGTGATCATGGGTGATGACATCGGGCAGACCAATGTCAGCGCCTACTCGATGGGTGTGATGGGCTATCGCACGCCGAACATCGATCGCATCGCGAAGGAAGGAATGATCTTTACCGACTATTACGCGGAGCAAAGCTGCACGGCGGGACGGTCGTCGTTCATCACTGGCCAGTGCACGCTTCGCACCGGTTTGAGCAAGGTCGGAATTCCTGGCTCTCCGATCGGGCTCCAGGACCGCGACGTGACCATGGCCCAGCTCCTCAAGGCCCAGGGCTACGCGACCGGACAGTTCGGCAAGAACCACTTGGGAGACTTGAACAAATACCTGCCGACGGTCCACGGATTCGACGAATTTTTCGGCAACCTTTATCACCTCAACGCTGAGGAGGAGCCAGAGCGGCGAACGTATCCGCAGGATCCCAAGTTCAAGGAGATGTTCGGCCCGCGCGGCGTGCTCCGCTGCAATGCCTCGGATAAAGATGATCCCACCGAGCAACCGCGCTGGGGCCGCATTGGCAAGCAGACCATTGAGGACTCCGGTCCGCTCACCAGGAAGCGGATGGAGACGATCGACGACGAAACCTCCTCCGCCGCCGTCGATTTCATTAAGCGTCAGGCAGGCGTCAACAAGCCATTCTTCTGCTGGATGAACACAACGCGCATGCACGCCTTCACGCACGTGCGCGAAGAGCATCGCGACAAGCCCGGTTTTACCTCGCGCACCGAATACAACGACGGCATGATCGAGCACGACGGGCACGTCGGCAAACTCCTAAAGGCCCTCGATGATCTAGGCATTGCCGACAACACCATCGTCCTTTACACGACCGACAACGGTCCACATAAGAACAGTTGGCCCGACGCCGCCATCTCGCCATTCCGCAATGAGAAGGCCACCAACTGGGAAGGCGCCTTCCGCGTGCCGTGCGTCATCCGCTGGCCCGGCCACATCAAGCCTGGCTCGATTGCCAACGAAATCGTTAGCGGTCATGACTGGTTACCGACTCTTCTTGCTGCCGTCGGTGATCCAGATGTGAAGGACAAACTTCTGAAGGGCATGGATGTTGGGGGCAAGACCTACAAGGTCCACATCGACGGATACAACCAGCTTCCCTATCTCACCGGCCAAGTGGAGAAAAGCCCGCGGCGCGGATTCTTCTACTTTAACGACGACGGTGACATTGTCGCCCTTCGGGTCGAGAACTGGAAAATCGTTTTCCTGGAACAGCGTGCGCCTGGCACGCTCGCCGTGTGGGGCGAGCCGTTCACGCCGCTGCGGCTTCCAAAGATGTACGACCTGCACGCCGACCCATATGAGCAGGCCGACATCACCTCCAACACTTATTACGGCTGGGAACTGGAGCAGGGCTACGTCCTACTAGCGGGCAGCACGCTGACTGGTGAGTTCCTGAAAACGTTCAAAGACTTCCCACCCAGCCAGCGGCCAGCAACGTTCACCATCGACCAGGCGAAGGAAAAGATGAAGCAGAACCTCGGCAGTCAGTAAATCGGAATTTGCCTAACGAGTGATGAAAACATGAAACGTGGCTCCATGAAAATTGAGCTCGGAGGAGTTGCGCTACTTTTCGCGGTAGCGGCACTCGGCGCGACGATGTTGTCAGCACAAGAGTTTTCAGCCGACGACTTGGCCAAGCGCACGATGGAGCGTCGCGCGGTTGAAGCTGTGATCTGGGGCGTGCCGGCGGTGAACTTCGATCTCATGTATCAAGCGATGGTCCGGGATGCGAAGGCTGGGCCGGGCAGTAACAAGATCGTTTACTGGTCGAAGCTATCGGACTGGAAGAACCAGACACTCACGCCGAATCCGGACGCGGTCTATTTCATGCCGTTCTTTGACACGAAGGAGGTCGGCCCGGTTGTGCTCGAGATTCCGCCGGCCGACGAAGGCGGATCGATCACTGGATCAGTAATGGATTGTTGGCAGGCGGCGCTGGAGGACGTTGGCCCGGTCGGCGTGGACAACGGGAAGGGTGGCAGGTGTCTGATCCTACCGCCTAACTACAAAGAGAAAATTCCGAACGGCTACATCGCGATGCCGTCAGACAATTTTCAAGGCTACGCGTTGCTACGCTCGATTCTTCAGACTGGCGGCGACGCCGGCGTGGCCAAAGCCGTCACGTACGCAAAACGCATCAAGTTGTATCCACTCTCGAAAGCGGCAAATCCCCCCGCAACAAGTTTCATCGACGCGTCCGACGTCGTGTTCGAAGCGAACATTCCGTACGACGCGCGCTTCTTCGAGTCACTCAATCGCATCGTGCAGAGCGAGCCCTGGCTGACGCGGGACAAGGCCATGATAGATCCGCTCCGGACCATCGGCATCGAAAAAGGCAAAGCTTTCAGTCCGGACGCGAAGACGAAAAAAATTCTCGGCGACGCGGCGAAGGAAGCGCATGGCTGGCTGGAGGCGAAGTACGAAGCGTTGTTCACACCGCCTTTCTACGAAGGAACCGGCTGGGCGCTTCCCATGACGCCGGAGCTGATTAAAGGTCTGCAGACCCAATTTTCGAATTCCGACAGTTATCCCGTCGATGCCCGCGGCGTCATCTATACGATGGCGTTTTTCAGCCCGAAGCGGTCGGGCGCAGGATCGTTCTATCTGATGACGATCAAGGACGCGTTGGGCAACGCCTTCGATGGCCGCAGTGCGTATCGCCTGCACGTTCCGGCCAACGCGCCGGTCAAACAATTCTGGTCAGCGACTGCTTACGACCGCGTGACGCATGGACTGATTCGCCATCTGCCGCGTTCAAGTCGGTCTTCGCAGAATCCGGAGCTGCAAAAAAACGCCGACGGCTCGGTGGATGTTTATTTCAGGCCCAAAGCTCCGGCAGGCAGGGAATCGAACTGGGTTCCGACGAGCCCGACGGGAAAGTTCGAAGTTCTGTTTCGTTTCTATGCTCCAGATAAAACACTCTTCGATAAGACCTGGAAGCTTCCAGACATCGAGGAAGTGAAATAAAACGAAAACGCGATAATGAAAACCAAACGAAACTTCATTTTCTTGCTGCTCGTCGCGTTCGCTGCCTCGTCTGCACTTGCCGAAGACAAAACGGTCGACAGCCGCATCGGCAAGCTGGAGTTCACGCACGATTTTGCCAACGGTTATCCGACGCGCGAGACCGTGGAGAAGCTTTATGACGAGCGCGATTTCCAGCGCGCCTGCCAGGCATACCTCTGGGCGATACCAGCGGTTTCATTCAACGCGTGGCAGCGAGGACAGGCGTCTTTCGGGGCGGGCAACGGCGAGATCGCATCGCTACTCAGTTATGACGACCGACTCGGCGTGCTCACGCCTAACGCCACGACACCGTATTATCTTATCTTCGCCAACCTGTCCGCCGGCCCGTTTGTCATAGACATGCCACCCAACATCCGTGGAGGAATAAGTGACGCGTGGCAACACGCCTTACCCGACACGGCTAGGTCCGCGAAATATCTTTTGATCGGACCGGGACAGGAGACACCGGCCGATGTTGCAGGATTTGAGGTTCGGCGCTCGCCGACGTTCAACGTCAACGTCGGTGTTCGCATTACCGCCACTGATCCGAAAGAAGCGGCCGCGCTGCTTGCGCAGTTGCGCGCCTATCCGTATGCCCAGCGCGCCAATCCGCCCGCGCCGAAAATCGTCGCGCCTGAAGAAAAAAAATGGAGCGGCATGCCGCCGCGTGGAATGCAGTATTGGCAACGCCTTGACGATGTGATCCAGCATGAGCCGATCGCCGAGCGCGACATTTTCTATCACGACATGCTCAAGCCGCTCGGAATCGAGAAGGGGAAATCATTCAAGCCGGACGCGCGGCAAACCAAGATCCTCACCGAGGCCGCGCTGGTCGGCGAAGCAATGGCGAGGGCCAACACCTTCGAGCGGCGTTTCGCCGGGATGATGTATCGCCCCGAAACCCACTGGCATTACGCGCTTCAGCTCGACGCCGATAATCCTGACAACTTTTGGAATCTGCTTGATGAACGCGCCGCGTGGTTTTACGAAGCGGTCGGCGCAAGTCCTGACATGGCGCCCAAACGCCCTGGCCCTTCATCAGCTTACCTCAGCACCTACACTGATAAGTCCGGCGACTGGCTGGATGGCGCGAACACCTATCGGTTACACGTTCCGGCTAACGCACCGGCGAAATTGTTCTGGTCAGTCACGCTCTACGATGTGGCCACGCGCTCGCTGCTGGTGAATAAGCAGAAGATCGCCGACCGCTCGTCGCGTATGAAACTGAAGACGAATGCCGATAACTCGGTCGACATTTATTGCGGACCCACTGCTCCCGCGGGATTTGACGCCAACTGGATCCCAACCGTCGCAGGCAAGAGCTGGTTCGCCTACTTCCGCTTCTATGAACCAACGGAGAGCTATTTCGACAAGAGCTGGGCGCTGGGTGACTTCGAGAAAATTAAATAAAGCGCGTGAGACCAAGCTCCATTTTTTGAGATGCTGCAGCAAGGCGGGAGCAGCAAGTAAGTCGGTTTTGCCTAACTAGTATTGGAACATGAAAGAGAGGCAGATGTGAAAGCTAACGCTACAAGACTCACGCTACTTTTCGCGTTAGCGGCACTCGTCGCACCCACATCTTCTTTCGCGGTGGAAGGCGCCTTAGGCCGGCCCATTTCCGGCGCGGCTATAGCCCCTTACGCCGGCTTGGTGCCACCAGAACCTGGCTTTGCCGTGACGATTGGCGAAGCTTATTACACCGGGTCGATTAGCGGAGCCATTCCTCTCGGTAACTTTAATATCACGCTCGGCATCGACATGGCCGTCTCATTCACGCCTATTGCGATCTCATATATTTGGCCGACCACGAGCAAAGAATGGAACTTCGCCTCCGCCGTCTCCTTCCCTCTCGCCTACGTGGATGTGGAAGCGAATGCTACGCTCGCCCATTTTTCGGGGCGCAAAACAGACCATATCTTCGGGCTGTTTGATCTGGCGTTTACACCGATCGTTGCAAGCTACCACATTAGTCAGACCGATCATGTCGCTTTAAGTGTTACGGTCTGGGCGCCGACGGGCCATTACGACCCGAATCGTTTGGCCACTCTCAGCCTAAATAACTGGACGGTCATTCCTGGGCTCGCTTACACAAAAATTCTTCCAAAGCAGAACATCGAACTCACCGGAATCTGGCAACTGCAATTCTATACTGAGAATCCGGCGACCAAATACCGGAACGGAGTGCTTTCAGATCTGGAAGCAACTATTATCAAGCGTTTCAAGTGCGGCGCAGGAATAGGTGTGATCGGTAGCTGGATCGAGCAGCTCAGCGACGATAGCGGGCCAACAGCGGACCGGTTCCATGGATTCAGTGGTCGTGCCTTCGGTGTTGGGCCGATCATTACCTACACGACAAAAGTTGGAAAGAGCCTGCTCGATCTGAACGCGCGGTTTATCCCTGAGTTCGGTAATGAGAAGCGCGTGCAAGGCAACCTGTTCCAGTTCGCTGCGACCCTAAAGTTCTGAAATGAAGTCTGTTGCGAACAGCTTAATCGGTGCTGCGGTGACAACGACTCGTCCGCGGAGCGATTCTGAGAAGCCGCCAAAAATGACTCAAATATTCTGGGAATCTACAAAACGTGTACATTTACAGAATATTTGCGCTTTTTCGACGTGTCCAATGTCCAAGAATTCTGGTTTGCAATGGCGCCGCAGACTCGTTGCAGCGTCATTGCCGACAAACTACATGGAAGCATCTGACTGTGCACCGTCTGCTCAATTCCTGAGAGTGCGCAGATAGGCTATCAATGCGCGAACGTCTGCTTCGTTGAGCACTTTTCCGTAACCGGGCATCTCTCCTTTGATGCCGCCGGTGATTATTTGGTGTATCAGCCCATCGCCGCTCCGGAGATTGTGAAGGTCAGAGCCTTCGTCGCCGCGCGCATCGAAGCCGTGGCATTCCACACAATGTATAACGAAAACTTGGCGACCCTGAATTACTGTTTCGCTGTTGAAGCGGCGAGATTCTGTTACCTGCGATTGTTTGCCAGATAGAGCAGTCCCAACGGCAAATGCGATGCCGAGTGTTGCGAGAAGGCAGATACACGAAACGATGAATGCAAAGAGAAGCGCCTCCCTCTCAGTCAGCTTTTTCATCGCTGGTCAACGACCAAGAACGAGCTCACCACCCGAGAAACCTGCTGCCGCAAGGAGCGCACAGGCAGTTGCCAGCAGCGAGAGATAGATGGCGAAAGTGCGTCGCGACGGACTCTGGCCCACCGCCACGCGCCAACTCGTTAGGCCGACAATCAATGCGAAGGCCGGCCAGACGAAAAGGTGATGCTGAAGAAGCAAGCTCTTTCCGCTAACGGTCCATTTACTCAAGGCCAATCCAGAAAACACCGCGCCGAACGAACTGATCCCACCGGAAACCAGCAGCCAGTAGCTAACAATCCGGAAATCGTGTTGCCTTGGAGATGAAAGAAGTCCGATCGTCTCGAAGAAGGCAGCGCCGAAAACTAGCGCGATTGGAAAATGAGTTGCGCCGCCATGCACGCGCAACCAGAAAATCGAATCCATCACTCGTATCTCAACGCCTCGAGTGGACTGACGTAAGCGGCTTTGCGCGATGGCCACAGGGCAAACAAGACATTTAGTAATCCGGCGGCGACGAATGCGAGCGCGGCACTCTGAAAATCGAAAACAGCCGGAAGACCAGGCGAGCTTGTCAGGATCCGAGACAGCGGCCATGAAACTACGAATCCCAGACCGCAGCCAAGAACCGCCAATGCCGCGCTTTCAAACAGAACCTGAAAGAAAATATCCGCCGCACTCGCGCCCAACGCGCGCCTGGTTCCGAGCTCGACGGTGCGTTCCTTGACTGCGATCCATGTGATCCCAACCATTCCAAGCCCCGAAACCAGCAGCGCGCTCGCCGCGATCCACCGCAGAAAAAACGTCAGCCGGGTGGCTGCGGCCTGCTGCGTGTCGAGCAGCGCCTTTTGATTTTGAATTTGAAAATCGTCGCGTTGATTGAACCGAATGTGGTGGGTCTGATGCAGCAACGAGCGAGTCGCCAAAGCAGCCGCGTCCATTGCGCTGAGGTTGTCGATTTCGAGAACAATCGCGTTGTAATGATCGACATTCAGCAGACGGCGCATTGCCGTGGTAAGCGGCACATATACCTGGTTGTCTTCGTTACCGACGTCCAAACCCTGGCCGCGTTCCGCAAGAACGCCGGCAACAGTAAATGGGACGCGATTGATCATGATGCGTTGGCCAATTGGCGAAGAAGTTCCGAACAAGTCGTCCGCAACTGTTCGACCAAGCAGGGCAACCCGCGATGACGTGCGCTCCTGTGCTACGTCGAACGAATCGCCCTCACCAACCGCCCAATTCTTGATCCGAAAATAATCCGGCTCGCAGCCAACAACCGTAGCGTTTTTTGAAAGATCGCCGGCCTTTATCCAGAACGATGCCGTCACAACAGCCGAAGAACGAGTTCGCGTGAGAACTTCGCGACGAATGGCAACATAATCACGTTCCACCAACGTCGTGACCGCCTCTCCGGTACGCGCGCGTCCCCCGACAGGGCGACTCGTTGCGGGCGTGACGATCAGCACGTTTGTGCCCAGTAGCCGTATCTGGCCCAGAATTTTTCGCGTTCCGCTTGCGCCATAATTGACGGAGCACACGACACCAGTTACCCCGATCGCTGCGCTCAACATGACCAACGCAGAGCGCAAACGATAACGCCACAACAACTGCAGCGAGCGAAGCAGAATTTGAACCCGGCGCGCATTCATTCAGGAACGCAACGCTTTGATCGGATCGACCTTCGACGCGGACCACGCCGGATAAATCCCGAAGGCAATTCCAACTGCGAGCGACAATACGATCGACAGGACGAACGGTTGCCAGACGAGAATCTGTGGCAGACGCAAAATGCGCGTCACTAATTGCATGCCACTCCAGCCGAGCAGAACCCCGACGGCTCCGCCAGCAAGCGAAACCAGCGCGGCCTCGATCAAGAATTGAATGACGATGTCGGCCCGCGCCGCGCCTACCGATCGTCGGACGCCGATTTCTTTGCGCCGTTCGGATACAGCAATTGACATCAAGCTCATGATGACAACTCCGCCGATGAGTAGCGCCATCGCCGCGACACCGGTCAGGATTTTCGAAAGCGTGTTACGCGCGCGTGTAACCTGCGCCATCGTTGCTGTCGGATTTGTGACGGTGAAATCGTCGAGCGCAGGGGGTCGAATGTGATGCCGCTGACGCAGCAGCGCCGCGACTTTGTCACTTGCCTCCGCGCCACGCTCCGGATTTTTGATCTGCACCAAAAGCATGGTTAGAAAGTCGCGATTGAACAAGCGACGTGCTGCAGTGTTGACCGGAATCAGAATGAGGTTGTCCAAACTTCCTCCGGCTGGTCCGGCTCCGCGCGGTCGAAGCAGGCCGATAATCTGAAATGGAACATCTCCAATGCGGATGGTTTTTTGCAGTGGATCTTCGTCCGGAAAAAGTTCCTTGCGTACGTCAGCTCCAATGATCGCGACGCGTGCCAAAGAAGCATTTTGTTCCTCCGCCAGAAAAGTGCCATCGGCGACATCCTCGGAGCGCAACGCGAGCCAGTTGGCTGTGACGCCGAAAATTGCCGGCGAAGCCAGGCGGTCGCGGTACTTAACATCGACGTCGAAAGCCGTCTGTACTTCCGCGACCGCCTTGACTTCCGACACCTCGCTCGCGATCGCTTTCGCGTCCTCGAACTTCAACGTCGCCGGCACGTTGACCAACGTTGGCATCCCGCGAAAACTTGCGCCGCCCGGCCGGACGATGATCGTGTCGAACGTTCCAATCATGTTTTTAAATCGCTGCATCGTCTCACGTTTGGTGCCTTCGCCGATCGCGGTCAGGACGGCGAGGGACGAAATTCCAACCAGAACTCCAAGCATCATGAGTAATGTTCGCATTCGATAACGGCCCATTGTTCGCAACGCTTGAAAGAGAATTTTCGTTGTTTGCATCTTGCCCCTCTCAACATTCGCGTACTCGCGAATCGTTTCGTGAGCGGTCCGACACAATCACGCCGTCCAGCAAAAGAATTTCACGCGCGGCATACGCAGCGACGGCAGCGTCATGCGTCACAAGCACGATGGTTCGGCCTTCCTCGTGCAATGTTTGGAGCAAGCGCATGATCTCTGTGCCTGCGGCGTGATCGAGGTTGCCGGTTGGCTCGTCGGCAAGGATCAATGCCGGATTGTTGATCAACGCGCGCGCGACGGCCACTCGTTGTTGCTCGCCGCCCGAAAGCTCAGTCGCGAAATGATTGGCGCGATTGCCCAAACCGACGCGTTCCAGCGCAGACTGCGATTTCTTGCGATCGACGCGACCGTCACAGTAAACCATCGGCACTTCTACGTTTTCGACAGCCGTCGTTCGCGGCAGAAGATTGAACGATTGAAAAATGAATCCAATCTTCGCATTGCGAACTTGCGAGAGCTGTTTGTCGCTTAATCGGGAAACGTCTTTGCAGTCCAGGCGATAGCTGCCAGCCGAAGGTCGATCTAGGCACCCGAGAATATTCAAAAGCGTGGACTTGCCGCAGCCGGACGCGCCTTGTACGACGACGAATTCTCCAGGCGCAATCGTGAACGAGGCTTCCTTGAGCGCGGCAACGAGCCCCGTTTCTCCACGCGAGTAATTTTTGGAAATATTTTTGATTTCAATCATTCGTAAACTCGTTAGGCGCCTCCAGTGCCCGGCACTACGACCGCGTCATCCGGTCCGATGCCTTTTTTGATCTCGACCATGCCGTTCTCTTTAGGGCCGACGGCTACAGCTTTGCGCTCGCGTCCGCTTTTGGCGGCGACGTAAACGAAAGTTTGGTCGCCTTCGTGTTGCACTGCGGCCCCTGGCAACAACAAGGCGTCGTGCTGCGCCGTATGGATCGAGACGTTGGCCGTCATATCCGGTTTGAGGAGCTCGGCGCCTTGCTCAATAGCGATGGTGACTTCGTAGTTCACCACTCCAGATACGATTGTCGCCTTAGGCGCAATACTCTCGACCGCACCAGGAAGATCGCGCGCCGGGAAAGCGTCCACCGTGAACGTGACAGGGTTCGTCGTTTGAACAGTCGCAATATCATTTTCATCGACCATTGCCACTAATTGCAGGGCGTGGTCTGCAATAATCGTGACGAACGTCGGCGCGGTGAACGCCGCCGCGACCGTTTCGCCTTTTTGAGTGGAGACCGACGCAACCGTTCCGTGAATCGGCGCCCGTATGTTGATGTAGTTCAAGTTGACTTTCACCAGGTCGCAGGCGCGCAACGATTTCTCGTATCTAGCTTTCGCCTCTCCCAGCGCCAGTCGAAGGTCCTCCTCTTCTTGTGCGGCTATTACCTTTTTCGATGCGAGAACGCGCGCGCGTTCGTAACTGACACGCGTCCGCTCCATACTTGCCCTGTCCAGTTCGGCTTGTGCAGCACTGTCAGCGATCTGCGCTTCGATCATGCGATTGTCAATTTCAGCGATGACCTCGCCTTCCTCGACGTGTGAGCCCACGGTCACGTTGAGTTTTTTAACGATCCCGGACAACTGCGAACCCACACGCACTTCCGACCCGACTCGCAGTCGCACGACTCCCGTCGCATTAACGACAGCGCCGATCTTACGTCGTTCGGCGTGGACAATTCGTTCCTTTTCCGCAGCCGGTTTGTTGCTTGCCCGGCTGATGCCATAGAAGGATGCGATCGCGCCTACTGCGACGATGAGGAACGAAGCGGCAATTGTCCGGCGAGGCATATCTATTTCTTCTCGAACACCATCACGAGTGGTGGGTTCGAACCGCGCACGGATTCGACTGTCATCACTTTGCTATCAGGTGAGAGCGAGCGAGTTTCAGTCCGGACTACACTCTTGCCGGAGACCGCGCTCTGGCCAGTCCAAGTCGTGACTAGTCTATTGCCGTCCCACTTGCTAACGGTTTCGTTCGGACCGCCCATAGGCGATTCATTCGTCGCTGGGCTGCCGGTCAGATCGAGGTGAGTCTTACTCTCCTGATCCTTGCCTTGATAGGTTGAATGCACGGAGATATCTAGCGCTGAGTCGGATTGCTGGAGCGTGGCCGACATCTTCATTTGCGCCATCATCCCGATGTTCTTGCTCTTTTCCGGGCTGAACTCCCACGTGCCGGAGAAGTCCGCATGCTCACCGGCGAGGACCGCCAGAGTTACGAAACAGATTGTTGGTACTAAGAACTGCGTTTTCATATTTGATCCTTTCTTTCGATTTGATTGCTGATCCGTTTAACACGACATGAACACCGACGAGACACAGGAGCGCGATCGCGAGAACGCGACGCGTTCTCTGGGTTGATTACTTTTGGCGATCGGAGGACAACACTTCCACGGAGAGCGGTGCCGCTCCCGTCCATGCTGTTCGACCCCCGATTGTCCGCCAGATTCATGTTCTCATAACCAAAAATCGCACCCGCGATTTCACAGCTATGAGCGCAGCCTAAACTTTATACCTATGTATAAGGTCAAAGAGAATTTTAGGATTTTTTTAGGGTCTTTTTGCGGACCGGTTTTGATACCGGGCAGGTCGCAACATTGGCGCTTTCTAGATGCTGCACCACGCCGGCAAGATTGCGTCGCATGTCATGCAATAAGCGAATTTTTTGGTTGATTGTCTCCAGCCGATGGTGGCCCATGGCGATGATCGCCTGGACCTCCTTTGTGTTTCGCCGTAGGGGCCGGCGGATTTTGGCGAAGGTAGCGTGAATTTGGAGGAGCTCGTTGATTTCCGCGAGCGTAAAGCCCAGTTCCTGATTCCGCTTGATAAAGAGGACGCGCTCTAAATCGCGCGCATCGTAAACCCGATAGCCTGCTGCACTTCGCAACGGACGCGGCAGCAGGCTTTGCCTCTCGTAGAAGCGAATCGTTTGGACATTCACGTTTGCGCTGCGAGCCAGTTCCCCGATATGCATGTTCATATTATCAACCCTGTACTCGAGTACGTGGCAAGGTCGGATTGCGGTTTCAATCCGAGCGTTGGCTGGCGACACCGATATGAACGCGCGTCCAATCCGCTCGGAGATCTGATGATCTCGGAGCCTACAGGGCTCGAACCGCAATCTTGTTATTTGGCTGTCGTTTACGCCTGGATAGGACAGAATGACCTTGCGATTGGCGAGCCAAGTAGATTAGTCGATCGGCCTGCCGGCGGTAACGAATTTATAACTCGACCGTCCTACGGCGATTTTCGGACAAATCCTTTGTGGGATCCGTTGCGAAGCGATCCGCGCTTCGAGAAAATCGTTCAGTCGCTCGCACCGAAACAATAGACCGAAAACTTTTCCGGCAAGTTCGGACACAGGAACTGAATAATCTCCGCCTTTGCTCTCGACACCCACAGGTGGAGTAAATAATGAAGCTCGCGTAAATTAGATCAATCCCTGAATGCCTGCCGAAACGAAAAAAGAGATCGGACTGGAGATCGCGCACGTCCTCTTCATCGACATTGTCGGTTACTCTAAGCTCTCGGTTAACGAGCACTACGCGCGGGTCGCGGAACTGAACGAGAGTGTTCGTTTGTTCGAGCAGTTGGGAGACACCGCACAAAATTGAATTTTGCACCGTGAGTGATAAGCCTTCGTTTTTTGCCGAGCTCAAACGGCGCAACGTTTATAGATTGGCGGTCGCTTATGCAGTAGCGGCCTGGCTGCTCATCCAAGTGTCGTCGATTCTTTTGATCACGACCTTCCAGGCCCCGGCGTGGATCATGAAGGTCTTGGTCGCCGCACTCGCCCTCGGTTTTCCCGTCGCCCTGGCTTTGGCGTGGGCTTTCGAGATCACGCCGGAAGGAGTCCGGCGAACAGAAGATGTTGCGTCTGGGAAATCGATCACCCGGCGGACTGGTCGAAAAATTGTCAGCATTACCGTCGTGCTGGCGGCTCTTGCGGCGGTTTTGTTCGCATTTCGGCTGCTGCGTCCTCGACCAGAGGCCAACGTCAATGAATTGGAACGCGCGAGCGTTCCCCATCTCCCGGTGGTGGAGAAAGGTATCGCCGTTCTTCCATTTGCGAACCTGAGCGATGATAAGGCGAACGCTTACTTTGCCGATGGCATTCAGGACGAAATCCTGACCAAGCTCTCGCACATTGCCGATCTCAAAGTCATCTCACGAACGTCGACTTCGAAGTATAAGAGTAAGCCGGAGGACTTGAGGACGGTCGCGCAACAACTGGGAGTTGCGAATATCCTGGAAGGTTCGGTACAGCGAACTGCTGACAAAGTGCACGTCAACGTGCAGTTGATCGATGCTCGCGTCGACGCCCATCTTTGGGCTGAGAGTTACGACCGCGACCTGAAGGATGTGTTTGTGGTCGAGAGCGAGGTTTCGCAAAAAATCGCCAATGCCTTGCAGGCCAAACTCTCGCCTAAAGAGAAAGAAGCCATTGAACAACCGCCCACCATTGATCTGGCCGCTTTCGACCTTTACAGCCGGGCGAAGTCACTTGTCCTCACGGTAGGTTTCAGCGCGACGATCGAGTCAGACCTGCGGAAGGCAATTGAACTTCTGGATGAAGCGGTCAAGCGCGATCCCTCCTTTTTCGACGCTTACTGCCAGCTCGCGTTTGCCCACGAAACCCTTTATGCAGTAAGTGGGTCTGATCACACTTCCGTCCGGCTTACCCTGGCTGAAGCGGCTCTGCAAGCCGCGACCCGGCTGCGACCGGATGCTGCTGAAACGCATTTGGCGCGCGGACAATATCTCTACTACGGGCTGCGCGACTATGCCGGCGCCCTCGCCGAATTGGAGATTGCGCGGCGAGCGTTACCCAATGATCCGCGTCTCTTCGAACTCACCGGCTACATTCTGCGGCGGCGCGGCCAGCGGGAGGGAGGGCTGCAGAACCTGGAGCGCGCGGTGGAGTTGGACCCGCGCAACTTTTTTACTCTGCAACAGATCGCGATTAGTTTCCAATTCCTGGGGCGCTATGCCGAGGCGATCGCTGCGCTGGATCGGGCGTTAGCGATCGTGCCCGACAACGTCGAAACGCGTGCGAATCGTGCAGAATGGTACCTCTTCTGGAAAGCGGACACTCGGCCGCTGCGCCAGACGATTGATGCAATCCTCGCGCAAGGACCGGGCGCGATCGCCAACGCCGCGGACAACTGGTTCTTTTGCGCTCTGGCCGAACGCGATCCGGCTGCGGCCGCACGAGCGCTCGTCGCGCTGGGTGACAATCAATGCTGGAGCGAATTCACGATTAGTCTGAGTCGCAGCTTTGGTGAAGGTCTATTGGCGCGCATGACCAAAGATGAGGCAAGAGCGCGCACTGCGTTTGAAGCCGCTCGCGCCCAGCAGGAGAAGATCGTGCAGACGCAGCTGGACTACGGCCCGGCCCTCTGCGTCCTGGGCTTAATCGACGCTGCTCTTGGGCGGAAAGACCTGGCCTTGGACGAAGGCCGTCGGGCGATCGCCCTCACGCCGCTGGAAAAAGACGCGATCAACGGCAGTTGCGTCGTTCAATATTTCGCGATCACGGCAGCGTGGGCGGGCGACAAAGAGCTCGCCTTGCAGCAACTGGAAGCTGGACTGCGTGCTCCCGCCGCATCGCTCATGCTGAGCTATGGCGCCTTAAAACTGTTCCCGGTCTGGGACCCGCTCCGCGGCGATCCGCGCTTCGAAAAAATCGTCGCCTCGCTCGCGCCGAAACAGTAGCGAGAATTTCTCGGACGGCGTTCGCCGCTCACTCCTGCGCCCCCTTCGGCTCGAATCCTATGTTCGATCCACTTCCGAATGATCCGCGCTTCCAAAAACTCTGCGAGGAAAAGCCCCTCTCTCGATCGGCACGGCTCAACGTTTTTTCGGCAAGCAAGAAGGCGAAAAAGCCTTGGACCAGGTCTTGTGCGTCAGCGGACGAATAACCGCGATGACGGAGAAAGGCGTAAAGCGGCGGCCAGTAAATGCGCTCAGTTTCCCGGGGTTCGAATCCCCGCCCATCCGCTTCCATCGTATGAAGTGAAACCAAAGCCGAAACTCTCAATGATACTCACAATGATCGTCGTATGAAGAAGCAGCCCCTAACGCAAAGCGAGCGAGTGTCCCCAGATGGAGTAGAGATCACGAAATTTGTTGCAACTCTCGCGACCGAAGGTGAGCGAGTCGCGGTCATCATCAGCGCTGCACGCATCGACTTCGTTTTGGAGAGCCTCTCAAAGGACTGATGGTTCCGAACACTGCCACTTCAGATCCATTGTTCGATAGCGACCGACCGCTAGGAACCTTCTCGGCCAAGATCGCCTTGGCATATCGACTTGAGCTCATCGACGCCGAATTGCAGCAAGCGATAACCGCAATTAGGAAGATCCGGAACGACTTCGCTCATTCGATGCGCCCTGAGCGCCTCGCTAACTCTCCTCATCGTGAACGTGTGGATGAATTCATCAAGAATTTCAAGGATGCGCCTTTCTACAATGTGCTCTATCAATTACTCGCCAAGGCTATCAGTTCCGCACATTTTTGCGCGTTTTGCACCGGCGTTGCGGTGGTTGATGGCGGCAAGATCGCCGCGTTCAGCAGTCGGTTGGCTGGTGAAGAGCTGCAGCCCTCACGGAAAACGAAATAGTAGGGAGGGAGGCGTTATATGGAGTCGTAGAAATTGCAGCCTAGTTGCGCGGTCAGTGCAAGCCCACTGCAACGCCAAAATCACCCGCACACCTCACACCCCTCTCGTTCGCTGAATATTTGAGTCATTTAGGCACGTCCAATGTCCCAAAAGGCTCTCGCCCCTGTGTATCGATTTCGAGAAAGTTCTTTGGGATGCGGCCCAACCCACAAAAGCGGTGATGACGTAAGCGAATTGAACCGCGGCTAGCCATTTTAAGGCAGCAGCAATTTGATAATATCTAAATCGGATTGTTGCCCACGCGATCGCGACGCCGAAAATCAAAACGAAAAAATGTGAATTGATTCCGGTCCACATAGCCGCGGCGTCAGCCATACCCGCAAGGTCGGCACCGACGTTGATGGTGTTGGCCGCAAGTAACGCGACTGCGCCAGCGACGAGCGGCCAGTGAGGAAATTTCTGGCGCAATGCGGCGGCAAGGCCACGACCGGTAACCATCCCGATCCGCGCACACATAAACTGCACGCAACCCATAAGGGGCCAGGTGATGAACGCCGTCCAAAGTAGGGAGGTGCCAAGCTGCGCGCCCGCGATTGAGTAGGTTGCGATTCCTGACGGATCGTCATCTGCCGCCCCGGTGATGAGGCCCGGCCCCAAGACGGAGACGAACCGGCGCAGCAAACTTACCGTTTTCTCCGGCCTTTTGTTTCCCATATCGCCCCCAAAATCTTTCCCATGCGACTAGATTTTGTGGCGCAACGGTCGCATCGCCTGGGTTAATTTTTGCAGACCCAGCTCAAGGCGAGTTTTTACCGTGCCTAGCGGAGTGCGCATTTGGGCGGCGATTTCGCATTGGCTTAACCCTGTGAAAAACGAAAGCCTGATCGCCTCGCTTTGAAAGGGCGGAAGAAGTTGCAATTTCTCCTCGACAAATCGCCTCATATCCGTTCGCGTTACTTCTTCATTGACGACGCAATGGCGATGTACTCCGTTAAAGTGTTGCGGTAGCTCCTTTTCAAACCGCTCTTTGGCGCGGCAATAAGCTTGGCGCCGGCGCAGACGATCAAGGGCGCGGCGACGGGCAATGGTCATTAACCAGCTGAGCGGCTTGCCGGCTTTAGGCGAATAACGAGCGGCGCTCTCCCAAATCTGGAGCATGATCTCCTGCAGCACATCATCGACTTCTCCTTCTTCATGCAAAACGGTGCCGATGAGCGATTTGAGACGCTGCCCGTAACGGACAAAAAGTTCAGTAAGAGCCTGTTCCTGCCGGTCTGTAATTCCCGCTATAAGCGATTCATCGCATGCCTGTGCGACAGGGGTGCCGTTCAATTGCGGTTTTATCATAAGTCGGAGCCTAAGAAATGATTGTTGCGTGGTAGCGTGTGAATCGCCTTGGACTTAGGAAGATGCCGAGGCGAGAGAAGGCGACAATCGGGCTGCACACCGGTTGCGCGGTCGGTTAAACTCCTATGCGCGCGTTCTGCGAGGTCCGAGATTCAATCCACTGCTTAATCGCTCGAGAGTGACAATGAGTTTTGCGAAACAAGTGCTGCGCCGCTCGACCGCTAGGCGGCAAGGCCGCGATATTTTGATAGCGCTTCGTCAGTCGGCAGGGCCCAATCCATTGGGATGGAATTGCAACCTTGGGTAGGACAAGTGATGCGCATCTGCCCCATGCCTCGCGTGCCACCGCTCACCTGGATTTCATATCCGGTAATAATCTTGCTGCAACAGAGGCAGTAACGTTTATCGTCTAGCGAGCGCCATTTCCGGAATTGATCGAGTCGCTGCAACACCTCCAGTTTATCGGTGTCAGATAATGAAATCGCGCCCAGCAGCAACATGCCAAAGGATGTATCAGTCTCCTTTGTTTCTACAATCGGACGACCGACTGATCGCGCAATCAGTAGAATCCTTACCGTTGCACAGACTTGGGTGTGCATATCCCATAAATTCTTTCGAAATCCTTTCGATTTAATGCTGAGGACGACATCTTCCTCCGCCGTTTGGCGTGCATCGCGCTGACGCGCGGCCTTCGGCACGCTGCAGAAAAACGACAGGAACGTCAGAGCGATTGGGTTAAACTGTGGCATCGGACAATCCCTCCTGCCGCGAACTATTTAGGGCGACTATGAAAAGACACAAACAGCCCGCTCGCGATGCAAGAGCGCCGGCGCGCAACGGGGCACGGCCTGATTCCGGCCCTCGCAGGAGACGCCCTTCTGGTTCCCCTACCGGTTTGCGGCACTCGAAAACCGATCTGAAACAGGCGGTTCAACGACATGTCGATCGTACCGCGCGGAAGCGGACGGAAGAAGCGATCCGCCAATCGGAACTGCGCTATCACACCTTGTTCGATCTTGTCCCGGTGGCTGTCTATGCGTGCGATGCGGACGGCTTTATTCAAGAGTTCAACCAACGCGCGGTGGAATTGTGGGGGCGTGAACCGAAAAAGAACGATCCGAAAGAGAAATTTTGCGGCTCGTTCAAGATATTTTTTTCCGACGGCCGCTCGATGCCACACGCAAAATGTCCGATGGCGCGAGTATTGAAGGGCGAGACCCTCGAGGCGGGCGACCTAGAAATACTGGTCGAGCGACCGGACGGCTCGCGCCGGAACGTTATCGTCAATCCGAGATCCTTGCGCAACGAGCGCGGCAAGATCGCCGGAGCAATCAATTGCCTTTACGATGTCACTGAGCGGAAGCGGGCTCAGATCGAGTTAGAAAAAGACAAAGGTTCTCTGGAAACACATGTGCGCGAACGGACGAAGGAAGTGCGCGCGGCCAATAAAGACCTGGAAAGTGAGATCAGTCGGCGGAAAGGCCTCGAGGGACAGATCCTTGAAATTAGCGACCGCGAGCAGCAGCGACTTGGGGAGGAGTTACACGATGGACTTTGTCAGCATTTGACGGCAATCGGGTTCATGGCAAAGGCGGCCGCGTTGCGGTTAAAGGATCATCGTGTTTTCCAAGTGGATGATATCGAAAAAATCGCCGAGTTAATAAACGCCGCCGCGAATGATGCTCGCAATATCGCTCGTGGTTTACATCGTATCGATGTCGATTCAGCCGGGTTCTTAGACGCGCTGCGAGATTTGGTTGACCGCGAAATTTGGAAGACCCCCTGCCGGCTGGAAATCAAAGAACCGTTTGATATCGAGGATGATACCGCCGCCGCACATCTCTATCGGATTACGCGCGAAGCGGTGGTCAACGCCAACAAGCATGCTCAGGCTCGGGAAATTGTGGTTCATTTAGCCCGATCGCGAACGGGAATCGTCTTAAGCATAACCGACAATGGTGTTGGCCTGCCCAAGAAACCAAACAAAACGCGTGGCTTGGGTTTTCGGATTATGAAGTATCGCGCGCAAGCTGTCGGGGGACATCTGGAAGTGACGCGGGGGCCAAACGGCGGCACGCGCGTGTCCTGTTATCTACCGGACCCAAAATGAAACGCCGACAGTCCGTTTCTCAAACTGCCAAATGCGAAGCACCTGACGCGAAACGGATTGTCATTGTTGATGATCACCCGCTCTTTCGCAAAGGTCTCGAGCAATTAATCAACTCCGATGATGGTTTCTGCATTTGTGGCGAAGCCGAGACCGCCGCACAAGCTATGGACGTGTTGCGCAAAGTGAAACCCGACCTGGCGATTGTCGATATTAGTCTGCCAGGCACGAACGGCATTGAGCTGATTAAAAACATCCGCGCCGAATTTCCACGATTGCCCGTTCTGGTTCTCTCTATGTATGACGAATCGCTTTATGCGTTGCGCGCGCTTCGAGCCGGCGCACAGGGCTACGTTATGAAACAGGAAGCGCTCGCTAATGTCGTCAACGCCATTCACGAAGTGTTCCAGGGACGCCCTTACCTTAGTCCATCGATGACCGCCACGGTCATCGCGAAGTTCGCGCAGCGTCCCGGCGAGAGCAATGCGAGTGCGGTGGAACGATTGAGCGACCGCGAATTGGAAATTTTCGAGCTAATCGGCAAAGGCCAAGAAATACGCGCCATTGCCAAAAGGCTGCACTTGAGCCCGAAGACGGTGGAAACACATCGTGCCCACATTAAAGAGAAACTCGACTTAGAGAACGCCCGGCAAGTGGCGCGCCTGGCGGTGCAGTGGGTAAGTCAACGCGAGCATTGAAAATACTGTGTGGCATACGAAACGTGGAACCGATTTCGGAAAACGCAGCGCGATACACTTATAATTGATTCTGGCCACTCCATTGATTGCCCACATATTGACTGCATTCGCCGTGTGCACGCCGGGGAGTGGAGACCTTCGTTCCTGTGCATCTCGCGAACAAGTTAGCAGTACACATCGGGGTGAAACCGTGAGCGAGCACTTCTGCGCACACATCGACCCTTTGAAACCAGTCGGAGAGATTTTCATCCATATCTAAGCGCGCGACCCCAGTTGTCCGATTTTGGCTAGTGGATTCAGACCGATTTTGAGATTTGGAAGCGAAAATGGGGACAAGTAGCCTGCGAAGCTACAGAGCGCTGGATTCTAATCTAGCGGCTGACTCACCTTTGCGCTTGGCAGCAAGGAGCGACGAGTGTTATCCGGGTGCCACGCCCGGGAGCGCTCTCGATCTGCATTCACCTTCGAAGCCGGACACCGTTCACGAATGTTGAAAAGGCCGAACCCTCCGGGTCCAATGTGCTGTAGATCAAGCGTGGCGGGATCGAAGCCCGGGCCTCGATCCGCGACGACGATGTGGACTTCCGCTCCGCAGCAACAACCTTCCGATTGGCTCGCTCTGCATCCTCGATGTCAAGCCGCGCCGAATGACCGAACGCGAAAAGCGCCTGCTGCGGATCATCGGCGAAGACGTGATGGAGGAAATTAAACGCCGCGATAGTGTGGGTCCGCCGAGCGTGCTGGTAGCCTGAAGCGGTGATCACACACGCTGGCCTCAATCATTCGCCACAAATCAATGCAGAGCGAACGATCCGTCTGCATCGCGCACTTTACAGACGACCGAGCAAATACAGAATCAAAAGGATTACGAGAATGGTCACAATTATGCCGTGCGACCGGTAGCCGAATCCATAACCGCCTGTCGGGAAAGCCCCGACTAACAGCAGAATTACAACGATAAGAAGAATTAAACCCATGCGGCGATTTCTACTTTTACCCGCGCACTTTCACAAGTCCCAAAGTTACAAATTTCAATCCCCGAAAGTCGTCTCAACTTCGCGGCCGATTTCCTACGGAGATAGATCCTTTCATCGCAGGCTATATGTTTTGCTTCTTTTTTCGGGTGTAGTTTGAGTTGGCGCGGGAGCGATTTCTCCTGAGTCAGGCTCCGATACTTTCGAACACGCCCGACACAAAAAATCCTTGACGCCGTTCACGATGACTCGACAAGAGAAAAAGAAGATTGCCGATCCAAAAATCGTCACAGATGCGGTCGAAGTGGCGGAGGAGGCGGGATTACGCTACGTAAGCGACGATCAGCCCGGGTACACGCGCAAAGCCAAGAGCGACGACTTCGA
>DATMPQ010000098.1:0-3672 GCA_035567015.1 Chthoniobacterales bacterium
CCGATTTCAAAATGTGCTTGATGCCGCGAATAGGGATGACGACCCAGTCGGGGCGATTGTTTAGTTCGTAGCCGATTTCGTAAACGGCTTTGTCGAGGAGGTAGGCTTCGAGGAGGATTTGCAGGTCCTCGGTGTTTTGCGGGATGAAAATCGCGGCGGACGTTGTTTGCAAATAACTTTGCAGGAAGATGCTACTGATCTGGCGATACCAGAGATCAGCCCAACGCTCGAGGAACGGAACGTCTTCGCTGCGCATGGCAGGCTGCCAGAGCGCGCTGTAGGCCGCGTATTGAAACGAACGCATCATGCCGGCGACATCGCGTAAGGCTGAGCGTTTTAGTTTGCGTTCGCCAAGCGCGCGTGCAGGCTCGCCTTCGAAATCGAGAATGACAAAATCCTTTCCGGTGTAGAGAATTTGCCCGAGGTGATAGTCGCCGTGAATGCGAATCTTGGCGGCGTTGGTCTTTCGGTCGAGGAGGCGTTTTTCGCACGCGATAATTTCCTTGTCCGCGGCGAGAACTTCCCGAGCTTCCTCGCGAAGTGGACCGGGGACGTCCTTCAATTTCTTTTGCAGCAACGCGAAGTTGCGCCGCAACAAGGCACGCATGTTTTGATAAGCAGAACGCTGTGCCATCGTGTTGAACGGCTCGGGCGCGAACGCCGGATCGCCGTCGCTCGAAGCGAGTGCACGATGCAGTTCACCAGTGCGTTGCCCGAGTAACTGAGCTTTCTCGGGATAAATGCCGCCAATTAATTCATCAAGAAGCGCGCCTGGCGGCGCGGTTTGGTTCTGCAGATCGGCTTTGCGGCCAAGCACGCGTTCATAATAACGCCCGACCGAATCGAGGGTGAGCGTCCAGGCATCACACTCGCTCGAGACCGCGTTTTGCAAAACACAGACGATCGTGGGCTCGGATTTTCCGCGGCGATATTCGATCGTGCCATGAAACGACGGGACGTTCGCGAAATTAGTGCGCTCGGTGAGGAATCGCGTGACTTCGACGTCTGGATTCACGCCGTCTTCGAGCTTGCGATAAAGTTTTAGGAAAAATTTGTCCTCGAACAGCATGGAAGAGTTGCTTTGCTCGCCAGTGATGACGTGCGATGCCGGCGCCGCGACCGAAGAATTGTTCGAAAGCGCTTTGCCCGAGACGCCGAAGAGGTCGCCCGCCCGGCCTTTGGCGGTTTGCCGCTGTGCTATTGCCTCGAATAATTGCGCGCGAAATTCTGCATCCCAAACGGCGTCGCAAAGAACGGCTTCCTCCGGATCGGCAAACCGGGCGATGAGCGCGTGCGGCGCGTTCTGCGCGATAGCGCGTGCAATGTCACCGGACGCGATCTTGACCGGCAGCGCATACGTTTCGTTGGGACCGTCGAGATAACTGACCTCGACGAACCAAATTTGTGCCGAACCCGGTTCCGATGAGATCGCCGAATGTTCGACCACTCGCAAATGGCGAAGCGTGCGCGACTTCGCACCGAACCAGCGACAACTCTGGATATATGCCGGAAGAATCTCGCGTTCGAAGCGCGCACGCTGGCCATCGGCCAGCAACGCGCGCAAGTCAGCCGAGGCATGTAACGTCGGCACGACTCGCTTTTTTTCCAGACGCCTCCTGTCAGTTTGAGGTTGAAGGACAAACCAATAATGCGCGTGCGGATTAAGCGTCAGGACGTAACGCGATTTCTTGATCGTAGGAAACGGATTGCGACTGAACACTTCCACCGGCACGCAGCCGGAAAAATGCGACAGATCGAGCTCGACGGATTGGGCGAAGCGCGAAAGATTCACCACAACGACAATGGTTTCATTCTCATATCGACGAAGGAACGCCAGGACCTTGGCATTATCCGGATAAAGAAATTCGAGCGAACCGCGCGAAAATGCCTTGAAGTTCTTGCGCATGGCGATGACGCGACGCATCCACCAAAGCAGCGATGACAAATTCTTTTGCTGGTTTTCGACGTTAGTTGCTTCGTAGTGGTACTCGGGATCGATGATGACGGGGAGAAACAGTTGCTGCGGATTCGCCCTGGAAAATCCGGCGTTACGGTCGGGACTCCATTGCATCGGCGTGCGGCAGCCGTTGCGGTCGCCAAGATAAATGTTGTCGCCCATGCCGATCTCGTCGCCGTAGTAAATAATCGGCGTACCGGGCATGGAGAAGAGCAGCGTGTTCAGCAGCTCGATCTTGCGCCGGCTGTTGGCCAGAAGCGGTGCAAGCCTGCGACGAATACCGAGATTGATTCGCGCGTGTGGATCGTTCGCATAAACGCGCCACATGTAATCTCGCTCCTCGTCGGTCACCATTTCCAGTGTGAGCTCATCGTGGTTGCGCAGAAACATCGCCCATTGGCAGTTGTCGGGAATCGGTGGCGTCTGATCGAGGATGTCGATGATCGGAAACCGGTCTTCCATTTGCAGGGACATGAACATTCGCGGCATGAGCGGGAAATGAAAACTCATGTGCGACTCATCGCCGCTTCCGAAGTAGGCGACGGCGTCTTCCGGCCACTGGTTTGCTTCCGCTAGCAACATGCGACCAGGAAATTTTAGATCAACATGTGCACGAAGTTTTTTCAGATACGCGTGCGTCTCAGGTAAATTCTCGCAGTTGGTACCTTCGCGTTCGTAAAGGTAGGGGACGGCATCGAGCCGCAAACCATCCACGCCCATGTTCAGCCAAAAATCACAGACCTTCTCGACCGCTTCGTGCACAACGGGATTGTCGAAATTGAGGTCGGGCTGATGCGAATAAAAGCGGTGCCAGTAATACGCCTTGGCCACCGGATCCCACGACCAGTTCGATGTCTCGAAGTCTTTAAAAATGATGCGCGCGTCTTGGTATTTTTCCGGCGTATCGCTCCAGACGTAGAAGTCGCGCTCCGGCGAACCAGGCAATGCGCGCCGCGACTTTTGAAACCAGGGATTTTGGTCCGAGGTGTGATTGATCACGAGCTCGGTAATGACGCGCAACCCGCGTTCGTGGGCCGCGCTCAGAAACGCGCGAAAATCATCGAGCGTTCCGAAGTTCGGATTAACGTCGAAGTAATCGGCAATGTCGTAACCGTCATCACGCATGGGCGATGGATAAAACGGCAAGAGCCAGATCGCGGTGATGCCGAGCTCTTGCAAAAAGTCGAGCTTATCGCTTAGGCCGCGGAAGTCCCCCATTCCATCGCCATCGCTGTCGCAAAAGGTCTTCACGTGCAACTCGTAGATGACCGCGTCCTTGTACCAAAGCGGATCACCAACTGGTTCGCTCCCAATCGCCGGCATGGTGGTAACCTTTGCCGCACAAATCGCACCGCGCAATCATCGGGTTTTTGGGGAGAGGTATTGCGGTTGGCCGGCGAAAGAAAACGGCAGCGACCACGTTGTAGTGACCGCTGCCGTTAAAATGCGCGCCCTGGCGGCGCGCAAATAGTTATCGTTATGGCACCTTCATTATCTCGCTGGCGACGCATTGCCACTGGCCGTTCCGCTCCACCCAGGTGTCGGTAAAGCGAAACTTTCGATCAAATGGCTGGCCATCTTTGCCCGTGCCCTTCTCGTGCGCGGTACCAACAACGACTGCTACATTCGGACCATAAGTGTGTACGGCGAGCTTTTCGTTCACGGCCGATTTGTACGTGTCCCGATCCTTCTTCGACTCCGCAATCAAGCCTGAC
>DATMPQ010000099.1:0-3847 GCA_035567015.1 Chthoniobacterales bacterium
CCGTCCATCACGGCTTGAACATTGCTGGTCTCGGCGCCGGTGCGGTGGTCCTTTACCATTTGATACGGTTGGAAAACGTATGAGCGAATTTGGCTGCCCCAGGCGATATCGCCTTTCTCGCCATATTGCCGATCAATCTCGGCGCGCTTTTTGTCCTGCTCGATTTCGTAAAGCTTCGCTTTCAACATTTTGAGTGCAAGCTCGCGGTTGCGCCCCTGACTGCGCTCTGCCTGGCAGGCAACGACGATGCCGGTCGGCTTGTGCGCGATGCGCACGGCAGTTTCGACTTTGTTGACGTTTTGCCCTCCTTTCCCCCCGCTACGGAAGGTGTCGATCTCCAGATCGGCGGGGTTAATTTCGATAGGTGCGGAATCGGCAATCTCCGGGACAACATCGACGCTGGCAAAGGAAGTGTGACGGCGTTTGTTCGCATCGAAAGGCGAGATGCGCACCAACCGATGCACGCCGCGCTCGGCTTGAAGATGACCATAGGCGTATTCGCCACTTACCAGCAGCGTGGCCGATTTGATGCCGACTTCCTCGCCGACCTGTAGATCGACAATCTGCGATTTGAATCTATTGCGCTCGATCCAACGTTGATACATGCGCAACAGCATGTCCGCCCAATCGCACGATTCCGTCCCGCCCGCGCCGGAATGAATAGTCACGAACGCATTGGCGCGATCGTTTTCGCCGGAAAGAAATTGGCGCAGCTCAAATTCCTCGAGCTTGCGGACGAGCAGGTCGTGCTCGGCGGCGACTTCATGCTCGGCGCGGGTGCGCGCAGCGGCGTCTGTTTCTTCCGCGGCTAATTGTTGCAATGCCCCGAAGTCTTCAACTTCACGTTCCAATTCGCGCAAGGGATTGATGAGCGAGCGCAAGCGGGAGACTCCCTCGACATCGGCTTGGGCGCGTTCGCGGTTAGACCAAAAATCTGGGGCGCTCATCCGCCCCTCAAGTGCCGCTAAATCATTTTGCAGCTTGGAGAGGTCAAAGAAACCTCCCCAAGTCGCGGACACGCGATTTCAAATCTTCTGCATCGATCGGCGGAAGCTCGTTAGCCATAGGCAAAGATAACGGAAGCTTAATTATACGCAAAAGATGCAGCGACGTGCCTGTGACGCGTGCGCAGGGCCCACAGGGCGGTAGGCTACACTAATTTTTTGATCGCGCGCTGGAATCTTGGCGCGGGCGAGCCGGCTCGAGACGAAAAATCGTTTCGCCTTCTTTCATGAGATCGAGACGGTCACGGGCGATGGTTTCGAGATAAGTCGCGTCGGTCTGGAGCAAGGTCACTTCGCGGGTCTGATGAGCGAGCAACACCTTCTGCTCGTTCACTTGCGCTTGCAGATGGTCGATCTCGGCGCCGCTTTGCGTCAGCTTCTTGTACGGTGGAACAAACAAACTCACGATCACGAGCCAGAGTGCGAGGATGAGTAAGGCACGCAGGAGCCGGTTCAATCGCTGCCAAACGGTGGCTTCGCGACGCGCACGGAAATCGCCGTAGGTCTGATCCACTTAGCGCATCTTACCTCCGTAAACGGCTTTGTCACCAAGTTCTTCCGCGATTCGCAGAAGCTGATTGTATTTCGCCACGCGATCAGTCCGGCAAAGTGAACCGGTCTTGATTTGGCCTACGTTTGTCGCGACCGCGATGTCGGCGATGGTTGTGTCCTCCGTTTCGCCGGAGCGATGGCTGATTACCGCGGTGTAATTATTCTTCTTCGCGAGATCGATTGTTGCCAACGTTTCCGTGAGCGTGCCGATCTGGTTCACTTTCACCAAAATCGAGTTCGCCACATGCTCGGCGATTCCTTTGCGCAAGAATTCGACGTTGGTGACAAAAATATCGTCACCGACGAGTTGAATTTTGCCGCCGAGACGCGCGGTCAACTTTTTCCAACCGGTCCAGTCATCTTCGGCGCAGCCGTCTTCAATCGAGATGATCGGAAAACGCGAGCAAAGATTGGCATAGTAATCAATCAACTCTTCAGCGGTCCGTTTTGAGCCATCGGATTTTTTGAAAATATAAACCTCGCGCTCGCGGTCGAAAAATTCCGAGGAGGCGGGATCGAGCGCGATAAAAATTTGCTGGCCAAGTTTATAACCAGCTTTCTCAATCGCGGCCGCAATCGATTCGAGCGCGTCGTCCACCGATTTCAATTGCGGCGCGAACCCGCCCTCGTCGCCGACCGCGGACGAAAGATGTCGCTTTTTCAACACGGACTTGAGCGCGTGAAAGACTTCCGCGCCGTAACGCAGGGCTTCGGCAAACGTCGGCGCGCCGCGCGGCACGATCATAAATTCCTGAAAATCGATTGGCGCGTCGGAGTGCGCGCCGCCGTTTAGGATGTTCATCATTGGCACAGGTAGAACTCTCGCGTCCGCGCCGCCGAGATAACGAAAGAGCGGAAGATTTTCAGAGACCGCAGCTGCATGCGCGACGGCGAGGGAAACGCCGAGGAGCGCGTTCGCCCCGAGATGTTTTTTGTTCCGCGTGCCGTCCAGATCAATCATCTTGTTGTCGATCTTTGCCTGGTCGCGCGCATCCCAACCCTCGAGCGCGGGAGCGATAATTTCATTCACATTGGCGACTGCTTTCGTCACGCCTTTGCCGCCGTACCGTTTCTTGTCGCCGTCGCGCAATTCCCAAGCTTCGTGCTCGCCGGTGCTGGCCCCGCTCGGAACCGCCGCGCGGCCGAGCGCGCCGCCTGCCAGTCGCACATCGACTTCGATGGTCGGATTGCCGCGCGAATCGAGAATCTCCCGCGCAGCTATCTGACTGATCTTGCTTTTTTCCATCGTACTAGTTGGCCGCGTCATGATGCGCGGCCGTCGAATCTCGTTCAATCAATCTTTGTGCGACTCAGGCGAGACGCTGGCGATAAAGTGCGGGATCAACCGCGGCGGCCATCGCTTCGAGATTCAAGTTCGCCTGAAGAAATGCGTTCACTTCTCTGGCAGCTTCGAGCGGCTCTTTCAGCACGCGATGGTAATCGACCGCCAAAAATGAAAAGGCCGGTTGCGCTGCCAACCATTGTTCAAGCTGCTCGAGCTGACTCCGAAAAATCTTTGCCAGCGTTGCCTCGTCCGCACTGGCCTTACCTTGGCGCTCCAGCATCGCGCGTTGACTAGCGAGAATCTCTTCCATGGGCCGTCTCATGAGAAGCAATCGATAATGAAACTGGCCATCGGCCGGAAGTTCGCGCACGAGAACATGAATGATCTTGACTGCGTGCCCTCGCGCTTGATCGAGCCAACTCCGGTCGCTGCGAAGGCGTTTCACCGGCTCGAATTCAAAATAGCCGTGCAGATTGCTTTCATCCGCGGCGCGCAGGTTGTCCGTTAACGGCGGGAGACCGCCAGCAGCCAGCATCTGCATCATCAGGGAAGTGCCGGAACGCGGCAGGCCGCTTACGACGGTGATGAAGTCGCTTTGCATGCGTAATTTCCGGCGGCGGGACGGAATCTCCAATCAGACTTCGTCGCTGGAATGGCCAAGTCGTGCCTTTCAGAGAGCACGACAGATTTTTGTCGGTACAGCGAAGGCCGTCCAGTCCTTCCTCATCCAGTAGCTCCGGTTTCTTCCCGATCTGTTTGATTGGTTCCCACTTGTAATAACCTTTCGGATTGTCCACATCGGCGGCGCATTCGCCGTCGATCAACAACTTTGCTCCAGTCCGGTTCAAGCATCTGCGTCATCAGGAGGTTCCGAAACGTGAAAGCCCAGAAAGGAGGACGAAAGTCTTTCCTGATCTCCGCGTCCGGCTTGGGATCGGGTCGTTCGCCCAAAAGAATCTTCAACCGCTCTTCGGGCTTGGGAATTTCCGGGCAGTCTGATTCCTCC
>DATMPQ010000100.1:0-6705 GCA_035567015.1 Chthoniobacterales bacterium
AGCCAAACGGAATCGATGCGCCCATTGGGCGCGACCGAAAGCGTGCCGAACCAGTGCCACTTGTTGTGATTGATGGGATCGTCGTTGATCCGGAGGGGAGCGCTGAACGTTTGTCCGCCGTCCGTGCTGCGCACGAACATCACGTCGGTTCCAGAGTTGAAGCCGGTCGGTTGCACGCTCGCCAGCATGTAAACATTGTTATTAGTGGCGGTGCCCGAACGGTCCACCGCCAAGAAAAGCTGCCCGGCCAATCCGGCCGGGTTTATCAAGTCGCCGAAATCTAGGTCACCGCCAAGATTGACTGCGGTGGTTTGGTCGAAACTCGGTGTAACGCCGCCGTTTTTGGCATTTGTCGAGCGTATGCACCAGAACGTGTTGCTCTCCCCTCCAAGGAACAGATTTCCAATGGAATCCACGTCGAGCGTCCCCCAGATCGGCGAATTCGGGATGTTTATGGGGTTCAGCCAGGTGGCCCCGCCGTCGGTGGAACGGGTGAATTGCCTGCCGCCCCAATTGTTGCCGGCGGTGCTCCAATCCTGGTATTGGAATCCGTGCCCGGTGCTGTTCGTGTTATCTATTGTGAACCACTGCTTGTCGCCTCCATCGGCGGGCGCAATGTTTGTCCAGGACTGGCCGCCGTTGAGCGAGCGCCACATGTTATCAAAAAATGACTGGAGAAGGCTGAGATAGAAAAAACGTCCCGTATCATCGGAATTCAACACCGGGTCGCTGCGGAAGACGTTGTTCTCGAGAACGCCGGGGAATGTCCACGACGTGCCGCCATTGGTGGTGTATCCCCAGCCGGCCTGCCGGAAGTTGTCACTAACGGTATTGAACTGCCTCCAACCGATTGTCATCTTGTTGGGGTTTGTTGGGTCCACGCAGATGGACGGCTCGTTCGCGGCGTCGCCGGTAATGTTATGACCATTCGAATCGACGTTAACCTGATAGCTCGTGAAGGTGTCGTACCGCGAGACCATTCCCGGCGAACGCCCTGTCCGCCAAAAGAAGGCAGGCGGGTTGTCGTATTTTTCGAGTCCCTCGTTAGGGAATGGCTGGTGCAGCCGGATCTGGCCCGAAGCGATGGGAATTACAGACAGCAAAGCCAGACAAATGAAAAAACTCGTTTTTGACACCATAAAACACCCTCAGTTGAAGAGGGTAAGCGTATATCAGAACACACATGTGGCGTCCATCAAATTCTTCAACGCAAACCGAGCATCTAGTGAAGAAACCGGGATGCCAGAAGTTCAAGCGAGATGCTTGCGCAGCATCTTTCGAAACTCCGCTCCATCGAGAATGCGCACGCCAAGTTGCTTCGCTTTCTCGAGCTTGCTGCCTGGCTCCGCGCCCGCGAGCACGTAATCCGTCCTTTTGCTCACGCTGCCGCTGACGCGGCCGCCGAGTGATTCGATTTTCGCGCTCGCGTCCTCCCGTGTCATGGCAGGCAACGTCCCGGTGAGCACAAAGGTTTTTCCGGCCAACGGCAGCTCTGCCGCTTTATTGGCGGCAATTTTCTCGCTCTTCGGGCGAATCCGAAGCTGCTTCATCCGATGCAGAATTTTCTGGCCCGCTTCGGACTGAAAAAACTCGAGGACGCTTTTCGCAACCACCGGTCCCACTTCAGTCACGATGGCAGATCCTTTTTCACTTTTGCTTTTTGACTTCTCCGCAAAACCACATTCGATCAGACGGTCGGCGATTTGCCTGCGACTCGGGTCATTTTTTTCGTGATAAGCCAGAACGTCCCGAAGCAATTGCGAGCGCGCGACCTCTTCAACGGTTTCGTGAAAGCGAGCCAACTGCATGGCCGTCGTCTTGCCTACATCAGGAATCGCTAACGCAAAGAGCCAGCGCGAGAGTGGAAAAGTTTTGGCGCGCTCGATCGCGCGAATGGCTTTCGTCGCATTTTTCTCGCCGAGGACTCGGGGCGCATCTTCACTGCCGAGATTCAAGGTCGCGAGCTGCTCGATTTTCAATTCAAACAAATCGAGCGGCTCGCGCACCAAACTGCGCTCGACCAGTTTGTCCGCGACAATGCCGCCCACGCTTTCGATGTCGAGCGCGCTGCGCGCGGCGAAAAACTCGAGCCGCCGAGTCGTCTGCGCCGGGCACTGAATATTTTCGCAACGCCAAACGACAAATTCCGGATCGCGCCGCACCCGGCCGCCGCAGACGGGACATTTGCCGCGAATGTGTCTGAAAAAATCAAAGGGCTGGGCCTCGCGCGGCCGCTTCGATTTCACCACCTCGACCACGGCCGGAATGACTTCGCCGGCCTTTTCGATCACGACGGTGTCGCCGATTCGGATGTCTTTGCGCTTGATTTCGTCTTCATTGTGCAATGTCGCGCGTGAGACGCGGCTGCCGCTCACCGTGACCGGCTCGAGCACGGCCACGGGCGTGAGCACCCCGGTGCGGCCGACTTGCACGATGATGTCGTGCAACTTCGTCTCGACGCGCTCGGCTTCGTATTTGTAAGCAATGGCCCAACGCGGAGATTTCGCCGTGAACCCGAGGCGCTCGCGCTGGGCGAGCGCATCCACCTTCACAACCGCGCCATCGGTTTGATAGGGGAAATCGTGTCGTATGCGATCCAATTCGCGAATCGCCTTTAGAATTTCTTCAACCGAGTCCGCCAGCCACCAACGTTCCGCGCCGGGTAAGCCCAGTTTCTTGAGCAAGGGGAAAAGCGCCGAATGTTTTTCCAACGACAAGTCTTCAATCGCGCCCGTGCCATAAAAAACCACGCCCAGCGGCCGCTTCGCCGTGATTGCCGAATCGAGTTGCTTGAGTGAGCCGGCTGCGGCATTTCTGGGATTGGCGAAGGCGGGCAGACCCGCTTCGGTGCGTTCCACGTTTAGTTTCTCGAAGCCGCGTTTGTCCATGTAAACTTCGCCGCGTACTTCGAACACTTTCGGCGCGGCGCTCTTTAGTTGCGATGGCACCGAGCGAATCGTCCGGACGTTTTGCGTGATGTCGTCGCCCACCATTCCATCACCGCGCGTCGCGGCGTAGCGCAGTCGCCCATTTTCATAGAGAAGCGAAACGGCGACACCATCCACTTTCGGCTCGATCACGACCGGGATTTTCTCGTTAGGCAAGAGACGCGTGACGCGCGCGTAAAAGTTGGCGACTTCATCTTCGGAGTAAGTATTGTCGAGACTGAGCATCGGTATGCGATGTGCGATTTGCGCGAAAGCGTCGAGCGGCTTGCCGCCGACCCGTTGGGTCGGTGAATCCGGTGCCAGCAGTTGCGGGAAACGCGTTTCAAGATCGATAAGTTCGGAGTAGAGTTCGTCATACTTGCGATCGCTGATGGTGGGCGCGGCTTCCTCGTGGTAACGGCGGTTATGCTCTTCGACTTCGCGCCGCAGCCGTGCGATTCGCTTTGCTGCTTGATTCTGCTCCGCGGACATGGTGCACGATATGACGCGCGAAAACGCTCGGCAATCATCCAAAGTTTGTCATTCCGCGGGTGGATCGAGCAGTCGCCGCCGCGGCGACCTCGATGTCAAAACAGGCGGCGAGGCCGCAATTTGATTAGCATCGCCCCCGAAAGCATTCGCAGGCGATCCACCTCTGCGCGTTTGCAACTAAGCTTTCAAATCCAGACAAAAGCAGCTAAGTATAACGAATTGTGAAACCGAGTGAGCGAATCCTCGGGGTGGAAGGCGGCGGAACCAAGACCGGTTGGATCTTGGTGGAACGATCCGGCGATGAACTGAATATTCTCGACCATGGAACGCTGCCGTCGTCGAATTTTCGCCTCGCCACGCCGGATCGTTTGCGCGGCATTTTCTCCGAACTGCCCAAGCAAATTGATCGCGCGGGTGTCTTTCTGGCCGGCTGCGGGACCGCCGAAGATCGACACTCACTCTCGAATCTTTGCGCCGAAATCTGGCCAAGCGCCAAGATCCTGACCGGAAGCGACCGCGAGTCGGGACTCGCCGCCGCGCTCGGACATGGCGATGGAATTGTCGTGAACGCTGGATCCGGTTCGTCAGTTACCGGGCGTCGTGGCGACCGGATCGAGAACGCCGGCGGTTGGGGACACATCCTGGGCGATACGGGCGGAGGTTATTTCATCTCGATCGGCGCGCTCCGCTTGATCTTGCGCGAGTACGATCTCCATCGCGGCGAAGTGCAATTAACCGCAAAGATTCTGCAAGCGCGTTCCTTGAACAATCTCGATGAGCTCGTTCGCTGGGCTCAGACTGCGGACAAAATGGAAATCGCCACGCTGGCGCCGGTGGTTTTTGAAGCGGCCGCGAGCGGCGACGCGCGCGTGGTGGAAATCATCGAAGAGGGCGCGCTCGTTCTTTGCGAATATACCGAGGCGGTCGCGTCGCGGCTGCATCTACTCGCGCCGAAAGTGATGCTGCTCGGCGGGCTTTTTCACCGCGACTCCATCTACACGCATGCGTTTCGGCGAAGACTAAAAAAGAATCTTCCCGACGCTCGCGTGGCGACGGCGGAGCGCCCGCCCGAACTCGGCGCAGCCTGGCTCGCCGCTGAGATGGACGAATTGACAAAAGTTCGCGCAAAGCCTGCCGAAAACACGATCGAGAACCTCGCTGCCGCTTTAACCGAGCAGCGCAACCCGCGCTCGGAAAATCTGGAAAAAATGAGCGCGCGTGAATTGGTCGAGCTTTTTGTCGAGGAAGAGAGGTTTGTGCAGGATGCGTTGCGCGGGGCGATTGTCGATCTAGCCAACGCGATCGAGATCGTGACGGGAGCGCTCCGGAAAGGCGGGCGCTTGTTTTACGTCGGCGCCGGCAGCAGCGGTCGAATTGGTGTGCTCGATGCGAGCGAGATTCCCCCGACATTCGGCGCGTCGTCCGATCTTGTACAGGGCATCATTGCCGGAGGCGTCACCGCGCTTCATCGCAGTGTCGAAGGCGCGGAAGACGAGAGGAGCGTCGGCGCGCTGGCAATGGATGAACGCGGAACTAAAGATGTCGATGTTGTCATCGGGATCACGGCGAGCGGTCGCACGCCTTTTGTTCTGGGCGCGCTCGGACGAGCAAAGTCGTTAGGTGCAAAGACCATTTTGCTCACTTGCAATCCGGCGCGGATTGTAGTGGCGGGCGTGTCGCCCGCAGAGGGTGAAACGGCAGCCGACACGGCTGCCTCTACAGTAATTGTCGATCTTGCAATCCATCTCGCGGTCGGTCCGGAAATCTTGACTGGATCGACAAGACTTAAGGCCGGAACAGCGACAAAAGTCGCGCTCAACGTAATCAGCACCGGTGCGATGGTGGCGCTGGGCAAAGTACGCGGCAATTTAATGATCGACCTTCACACTTCGAGCACGAAATTGCGCGATCGCGCTGTGCGCCTGGTCGCTGACCTGGCAAATTGCGATTACAATTCGGCTCGCGAGCGCCTTGAGGCGGGCGACTGGAATTTGCGAGCTGTCGTGAACCAGATTGGCAAGTGAGCTGTGGTGGCAGGCGGATTGCCTGCGAATCTCAAACGGCACAGCGCGGCTGCCTCCACAGTTTTCTACGGGAGACACTGAAGATGTAGGCAAGTTTTATAGAGTCGAATTTTCTCTCCGATAAGCGCAACAAGACTGCGCGAGACGAAGCAAACTAGAAATCAACCGAAAGGAACCTCTATGCTCTGGACTATATTTGTCATTCTACTCGTGCTTTGGCTACTTGGCCTAGTCAGCTCCTACACGCTAGGCGGCTTCATTCATCTTCTACTCGTCCTCGCCGTCGTAGTGCTAATCATCAATCTGCTTCAAGGCCGGCGTCCCCTCTGACCTGGCGCTCATGAAACCGGCTGGAATTGTAGGTATTATTCTAATCGTCGTTGGCATCATCGCGCTGGCCTACGGAGGATTCACTTACACGAAACGGGAGAAGGTGATCGACGCCGGGCCGCTTCAGGTCAGCGCCGACAAAGAGCACCAAGTGCAATTTCCGCCCATGCTCGGCGCCATTTGCCTGGCGGGTGGCATTGTGCTAGTCGCGGTCAGCAGCCGCCAAAGCTGATCGCGAAGTCTAACCGGGGGCCTTGAGCACGGCGAAAGTCTTGCTGCCTTTTCGGTCGAGGTAAAGGAGGACGCCGCGTTTCGGGTCGGCTTTGAGGAGGGCTTCGCGAAAGCTGGCGACGTTGTTGACCGGTTTGCCGTCCACTTCCGTAATGATGTCTTCGCGCTGAATGTCCTGTTGCCCTGCGATGCTGTTGTCGGACACGTCAGTGACGATGACGCCTTGCTCGACACCGAGGTGAAGGCGTTCGGCCACTTCCTTGGTCAAATCCTGCACCTGCAATCCGAACTTGCCGACATCTTCTTGTTTTGGCTGAGCGGGCTTGATCGGCTCGTTTGAGGCCCGCGCGATTTCATTCGGCAATTCGCCGGTCTTAACCGGGAGCTTCATCGTCTGACCTTTTCGCCAAATGGTCAGCTCGATATTTTGGCCGACTTTCTTCTTCAGAATCTCGTGTTGCAGTTGTGAATCTGTTTCCACCGCCGTTCCATCGACCTGTGTGATCACATCGAAGGGCCGCAGGTCGCTTTTGTAAGCGGGCGCATCGGCTTCAATCGTGCGCACGACCACGCCTTTCTCGATGCCTTTGAATAAATCGCGGATGGACGAATCATCGCCAAGCGTCTCGATGCGGATGCCGAGCCAGGGGCGAATAATTTTGTGGCCAGCAATGAGCTCGGCGCCGATTTCCTTCGCCAGG
>DATMPQ010000101.1:0-8012 GCA_035567015.1 Chthoniobacterales bacterium
AATCAAAAGACGACCTTCAGAATGCCATGGACGATCTGAATCGCACGACAAACCGTCTGCGGCGCAAGTTCGATGCAACGGCGAATTATCTGGAGACCAAAGTGCAAATGGAGCAGGTCATGGACAGCGCGCGCCGCGTTAATCAGGTGGTGGGGAAAGGGAGTAAGGACGGCCAGGCACAACGCTTATGGACGGCTTTGCGCGCGAGTATCAACGACCTGGCGCGCTGCTACAACCTGACCCCCATGGGCGCATAGGGAATGGCAGACGGTGCCGGGTTACGGTCCATTTAGGTATTGTGAGCCATAGTGCGTTTGTTGAAGGGTGGGCATTCGACCCACAATGCCGCGAAGATCGCCGGTAAAGGTGTATCGACGGTTTGGCGTGTGAAGCTGGCGTTGAAAGCGTAGCCGCACGGCCCTTTTACATTCGTAGTGGATTCCACTCGCGCCCGTGCCAGAATCCTGACGCACTCCTCCACTGTCTCCTTTTTGCACTGACGTTCTGTGTCGTGGCAAACACACTGAACTTGCAACGTATGGGGCCGTTGGCTTATATGAGCGGTGTGGAGGCTTCTGTGTCATTAGGAAGTGAGTTGAGAGGGCGGCTCTTCATCGGCTGGTTATATGATTTGGTGTGTCCGGAGCCCGTTGTTTCTTTGCGCTCCATTCGCCAATGAGCGAGGCAACTCCAGCAAATACCCAGAACGGTATCAAAATCATCAGCACTACGAACACAGCGAATGCTGCCTTAGGCGCGAAAACGATTAGTTAGGCAAGCACAAAGAGCCAGCATTTGAATTTCAGTGGGGTTGAAACCGAGGGAGCAAGAAACTGAGGAAGACAACGGCTTCGGCAACGGTCGCAGCAAACAAAACGACCCGAGCAGACCGACTTGGGGCGAAAATGCCTGAGAGTAGAAAAAGCACCAGATGGTGGCAGCTCCTGCAAGACTTCGCGGCGGTTATTGAGCCGTTCACCAAAAAAAGACTACGGCGGGGCGTCGTTCTCGTACTCACCCACCAGCGTGGGTGGCTGCTTTGTCCACCTATACCCCGCTGCCGCCCGGGCAAAGCCGAAGTCGTAGAGCTGCCGCATGTAGGCCGTATCGAACTGCTTTGTGTGTGGGACTTTGAAGCTCTGAGGGATATAGGCTAGATTGAAGTCCGTGCCGTCTCTTTGCGTGACGGCATGAATGCGGTGCAAGTCTCCGATCACATGATATTCGATAAGGGTGGCGATGGCGCTAAAGGTAATGGACAGGGTTCTGCGTTCCACCTCGCTCCACTCCGGATCCAGGCGGGCGTTGCAAAGAATGTAGACTTTTCGCTCGCGCTGGGCGCCATGCTCCTCGGCTAACTTTTTAAGCTCCATGCCCGTCCAGTATACGAACACTTGGGCCGTGGTACTGCCATCCACGTGCATTTCCTCGAAGTTCTGACCGTTGGCCTCCACGTTGAACATCACCGGTGGGAACGCGCCGGGAATGGAGGCCGAGGCGAGCATGACCTTCTGGATGAGTTCGAGCGCCTCGGGCTTGTGACTAGCAGCGATCTTGGTCACGTTCCAGATGACAGGGCGCTTGGCATCGAGATTCGTCGTTGAGAGAAAGAGCAGCCGGCCTTTTTCATACTCCGCCGCGATGGCATCAACCATCTTCTGCGTCACCTTCACCTTGAGGAGTTGCGACAGCGGCGTCGTATCAGCCATCGCATCCCTTAAGAATACCGAATAGAAGATCCGGTCTGTCAGGATGTCCTTCCTTGAAATGTTGGTGTAAATCGACTTGATCGCTTCGTCGTAGTCCGACCCTAGAAAGGCAAACGGCGCAATGAGCGCGCCGGTGCTGACACCGGTGACAAACTTGAATTGCGGCCGCGTCCCGGCCTTGGTCCAGCCATTCAGGAATCCGGCAGTGAAAGCGCCGTTGTCGCCGCCGCCGGAGATGGCGAGATATGACGTCGGGGGCAGAACCTGTGCGTGCAGATACGCCTTCTCGCGCTCCCAGGAATCCACGAATTCCTTGGTCATCAGTTTGATGTCCCCGGGATCCCGGGCAAAGTAGCGAACCTCATCCGGGAACCCGACGACGCTGGCCGCGACCTCAAGCTCGTGGGGCACGGCGTGATGCCGCACCATCGTGACGCGCTCCCGCCAGAAGAGCAGCGGCAAGACCGCTGCCAGCAAGACGGCAAACGAAATTACAAGAACGCGTAACCGGGGCATGTAGTTTTTCGGCTGAGTCCTTTCCGCTTATTATACGCACTTCCACTCGGTCGAGGAAATATCGTACAAGCCGTTGAGGGGCCCGGCAAGCATCACTTCCGCTATCGTCGATAAGGAGATGCGTTCCTGAGGGGATCGCAAGCCGGGGCCGGACCGGCGGTTCGAGTTCGCTTGGGGCAGTGCCAGCCATGTGCTATCAGCTTCGGCATCCACAGATGGGCCAGAGCAGTCCGTTCCCGGCTAGCCACGCTTGGTCTATTTCCAGCCCGTAAAATAAAGCTCGACGGATTTTCGCACCTTAATCGGAGCAGTTCGAACACAGTTCGGTGATGACGAGATGTCACCAGCAGTCTGGTGTGTACTTATTTATGAATGGCTTGCTGTAGAATGCGGCTTCAAACACTGCGCGCTACTGGCACACTTACGATCATGTCCCTGAGCGGATGGGAAAAGAAATACGATTCCGCGCTAGATGAGATTCCCGAAGACCAACGCGACACCATGCGGACCAGGTTCGGCGGCAGCCGCGAAAAAACTTTGACTGTCTAGAAAGTATTGAGCCTTCGCGCGCGTGAAAGATTCCGGCTCGAAATTAGCGAGCGTTTTGCCCTTCTTCTGCATCCGCCTTCAAGTGGAGCTCTTTAAAGAAAATAGAGGCTGCAGGTTGGTTAGGCGTCAATCTCGGCACAATCCATAATCCAGTGGTCCTGTCTGGAAAATTAACTTCCAGTCTCCAGCGGTCATTCTCGTGTAAATATTGCAAACTCGACCCTTCCAATGAATTTCTTGCTTTGTGTCTTTGTCACGCCACAGGGAGTCAACATCCAGAACCGCTAAGGCCGCGTCCTCTTCAACTGAAACCTCAATCTTGACCGTGTTTCGATAATTGTGAACCAAGTCGTACTGGTCGAAAATGTCCTGCCAGTTTTGACGCCACCGCTCTCTGTCAAAGCGCCCCAACACAAACTTCCAGCGGACCGGGTCGTGGTCGCGTGATGTAGGTGGCCACGGCCAAACCATGTCTGGATGAATCACGTCGAGAAACAAGTCCGGGTTTCTGGTGTTCAAGCCCAACGTCGCTCGCTCGACCAACGCCTGAATTTGCTGCTTCACAGTGTCAGACATAGGGGTGTGATTGGTGTCTAACGAGAGGGAGCTGGGCCCACCGCTGGCGGCCCGGCGAGCGCGGCAAACATCGAGAACTGTTTCATAAAATCAAGTCTGCGCATCGCGACGGCCGGCGTTTGACTCCAGCGATTCGTTAGACATGGCGGGTGGCTTCACCGAAAACTTTCTTGTGTCAAAATTTCTGTGGGTCTGCAAACCGACGACATCTCGCCCGTCGTAGCCCCAACTCCAGACGAGCTTTCCTCACCAGACCCCGCGCGGCCCCCACGCCCCGTACCAACCGCGGGCATAGTAGCTGTTCATTTGCGCGGCCATGTAATAGTCTTGCGCGATCTGCTGCTGAATGCAGAGTTGTTTATAGCGCTGGTACTCTGGCTCGCGGCCGACGTAAGCGACGCCGTCTCTCTCGTCCTTGAAGACATAGAAGACTTTGCCATTCACCGTTGCGCGCTCGACGTGATAGGCAGGAAGCGCGGCATAGATTTCCTTTTGCTTGGGCGTTTGTGGTGTCCGGACATGGAAGCCCGCCGTGGAAAGCAGCGATTTCGTGTTAGTTGCTTCCATCTCGGCACAGCCGGCCAAAAAGAGGACGACGGTAACCGAAGCAAGGATGATGACGATTCTTGAATTAGATTTTTTGATTTTCATGGTTTCGTCTAACTGGTTTGACCCTGACAACATCTGCCCGCAGACGATGAGCCTTTCATGTGCCAGAGAATTGTGCGGCGCTGCGGCATAATCACGCTCAGCACCACAATACAGGCTTAGTTATACAGGAATCCGCCTTGTCACGGAAGAAGAAAACAAAAAATATACAGATCGTCACGGGCAAATTGCAATTGCACATTGCTCGCTTCATCGTAAACGCGAATCACGGTGCGATGCGAACGGAGAAAAACAGGTCCCAAGTTCAATCAACTCATACGAATCGCGGCTTAGTTTTACGGTATCGACAAGTCCAGGAAACAGATTCTACACGAGCATCCTCCTCGGAACTGCTACGATCGACCCGCTAGTGCTTACAGCCGCCTCCTCCCGCAAAACACATGGAGCTGTAGGAACTTTCGATGTCAGTTTGCCGCGTACCGGCGAGCCCGGCGTTGAATGCCGCACCGGCCGCGCTAACGGTAATTACGCCCTGGTATTTGTTTTCAACAACAGTGTCGTAAGCGGCAACGCAAGCGTCACCGGTGGCGTTGGGAGCGTCTCCGGTAGTCCGATCTTCGAGGATAATACGATGACGGTGAATCTGACCGCCCTCGCCGATGTTGAACAAATTACCGTCACGCTCAGCGGGGTCATCGATGAATTTTCTCAGGTACTTCCCTCGACCCCGGTGAGCATGAACGTTTTGATCGGCGATGTAAACGGGAATAGGCTGGTTAACGGAACGGATGTCGCGCTTGTAAAATCCCAGGTTGGTCAAGCGGTTACCGGCTCCAACTTCCGCGAGGATGTGAACGCTAATGGTTCCCTCACCAGTACCGATGCCGCCTTGACCAAGTCACATGTCGGAGATGGTCTCCCGTAATGAAGGCGATACAAAAGACACAAAAACATCTATGAAAAAACACCTATGAAAACTAAAAATTTAATTCTCAGCAGAACCACGTTGTTTTTTGGCGGGCTCTTTGCCGCTCTGATCGCGTGCTCTCCGCTCCAGACACGGGCTGACACGATTGCGCTCAGCTTGACAGACAGTGGCGCCCATGCGGGCCCCGGCAATAATCAAACTATTGGTTGGGCATTTACTCTCAGCGACCCGGTCCTCGTGACCCAGCTCGGTTTCTGGGATCTTAATAACGACGGATTGGCTACGTCTCATGTCGTGACCATCTGGACCAGCACTGGCACGCAGGAGGCAGAAGGCACGGTCTCTTCCGGCACCGGCGGAATCCTCACCAACGGCGTCCGCGAGCAACTTTCACCACTCCTTGAAATCTCCCGCTTGCTCGTGCGTTTCAATCACATTGCCAGCCCTGTCATAAACGCGAATCGGTCGCCCGCGCTCACTTCCGGGAGCTAATGCACGACAGCTCCCGGCAGATAAAAAAATAAAAAACCGAGGATGACGTAGAGGGAGAGAAGCTGGACGCCTTCGATCCAGTTGGTTTCGCCGTCGCCGCTGATTTGAAACAGGATGTAAACCGAAGCGACTACAGCGAAGACTTCCGCCTGCGAAAACTCGAGGTCCATCGGCTTACCAAACAAATAGGAGACGAATAGCAGCAGCGGCGCGACAAAGAGTGCGATTTGCAAGCTCGATCCAATCGCAATCCCAACACTCAGATCCATTTTGTTTTTCAATGCCATCAGAATGGCGGTCGAGTGCTCGGCGGCGTTGCCGACAATCGCGACGACGATGACGCCGACGAAAGTCTCGGTGATGCCGAACGTTGTGCGTACGTTCTCGATCGTGCCCATCAAGAATTCCGAAAGCAGCGCTATGAATCCAGTGGCAACGAGCAGGACCAGGATCGCTTTACCGCTCGACCAATGCTCGCTTTCTTCCGCCAGTTTGCTTTCAGGGCCTTGAAAAAAATGCCGGTGCGTCTTGAGCGAAAAACCGAGTACGCCGAAATACGTGAAAAACAGCACCAAGCCGATTGCCAGGGAAAGTCGCTGCTCCGCCATCGGACTCCAGCCACTTGGGCTGCGCTCCGCGGCCATATGAAACACCGTCGGAATAATCAGCGCGATTGCCGCCAGGGAGAGGGAGATCGCCGAGGTGCGGGCGCCAGTTTTGTTAAACCGCTGCTCGCTGTACTTTGTGCCGCCGCACAAAATCGACAGCCCCAGCACGAGCAAAATGTTGCCGATAATCGAGCCGGCAATCGACGCTTTGACCACGCCGATCAGGCCTTTCGAGAGCGCAATTACGGCGATGATCAGTTCCGCCGCGTTCCCGAACGTGGCATTCAGTAATCCGCCGGTTCCTTCGCCCATTCGCACGGCCAACACCTCGGTCGCGCGTCCCATCCATCCCGCCAGCGGAATAATGCCGATGGCCGAGCAAATGAAAAGCGCCGTGGGATTCTCCGCACCCGGCCAGAAGCGCATTACAATCGCGATCGGCACGAACAGAAGGAGCCAACTGAGTGATGGTTTTAACTTCACGATGAACAGTGGTTGGATTGCTGATACGAAATTCGGAGTAGGAGTGCCACCTGCGGGTGCTGTTTAAGCACAATGTGTAGATCACTAAGTGTTTCGACTTTCACAGCAACAGAGCGGCGCGATGAGAGCGAACCATTTATTTTCAATCCAAGTGCGCTCTGATTGTTGAGTCAAACGCACGTCCGCCCGGGGTCAACTGTAGATTTCGTTGGGTGTGACGGTTTGAATCGCGCTGGCCTCTGCAGACGGAGTCGACCGGTCGTTCTTTACTGCAATGGGCTATGCCGCGAGCGTCTCGAGATTGGCAAGATGACACAGAGCAGCGAGCCGACGAACGCGGAGATCAAAATCCTCGAAGGTGATTTTGATTTCGCCGAGACCAAGGTTTGTCCAGAATCCAAGGCCTTGTTTACTGAAGGTCACGAGCCGACCCGCAAGCGTGCCGGCGAGCGCGCCGATGATCAACCAGACGATGATTTTGCTAATAGTCATAGATGGGACAGGTTGAGTTGGAGATGTATGGGAGCGCGATAAAAAAGTGAAGTCAGGGCTCTTTGAACTCGCCCAGTTGCTCATGCATTTGGATCACGTTGCCACCGAGCTCCTGCGTTTCAATAGACCGCACTTGTGCGGGTGGCATGATCGACCACCCGCAGATCCGGTCCAGCTTACGTGCACACAGCAATCATGGAAATGTGAGCGAGAGAGTACGACGAAAGTCCAATAGATTTTTGCTGGAGATCACTCCGATGATTCCACGCGTAGCAGCTATGATGTCTTGGGATACTAACACTGCGCAGCGAAGTGGCGGGGGCAAGCAGTTACAACCGTCCCTCGAATTTCTGGACAAAGACATGCTTGAAGATGTACAAGACTGAGATCGCGAATTGATAACCATGAAAACCAAAGAGTCACTCATCCGTTCCCACACCACGTCGCGCTGGCCTCGCGCCAGACGTTTCATTCCGTTGATTGCTTTAATGTTCCTGGCGCTACCGTCGCGCGCCCACGCCTCGTTCCTCCACGGTGAGACGCTCGATTCAGTTGCGGGCGTCATTGCGTGGTTCGCGTTCATCATCGTCCCGCCCGTCTTAATCGGGGTCTTCCTGCTGGTCCATATCCTCCCTGAAAAGGTTGCCGAAAAGCGGCACCATCCGCAGCTCGGGGCTATCAAGTGCCTGTGCCTGCTCTCGCTTTGCTTCGGCGGACTGCTCTGGCCGATCGCATGGCTTTGGGCCTACTCAAAGCCGGTTTTTCACAAGATGGCCTACGGCACCGATGTCGATTACTCGCACGAGCAGACGGGTGGGGAAAAATCCGCCACGACTGAACTCGAACAACTCCGCGCCCGCGTCGCGGAACTCGAAACGGAGATTAAGGGAGGGAAAGCGTAATGGAAGTCATCCTGCTTGGCATCTACGGGTTCTTCGTCTGGCTCATTTTCTATAAATTCAAGTGGCTGCCCATGAACTTTACCGCGGCGGTCATTACCATCACGCTGCCCATCGTGGCAATGATGGCTCTTTTCCTCCTTCTGAACAT
>DATMPQ010000102.1:0-10374 GCA_035567015.1 Chthoniobacterales bacterium
GACAATCACTCCAGTCAGTCCCTGTGCGAGTGTATCGTGAATGTCCCGAGCCATCCTATTACGCTCTTTCAAGACCGCTGCCTGCTGGCTCTGCTCGGCAAACTGATTTAGTTGAATCGCGAACATCGCCTGGTGAGCAAGAGCTTGCGCCAATTCTATCTCCTCAGGCCGATATGGCGGCCGATCTCCATGCCGAATGCCGATGAAACCATTGACATGGCCACCGACTAACGTTGGGATGCTGAGAAACTTTTTCGTTCCGTTTGCACGGAAGTAATTGCGGAGCGTGTTGGAAATGCGTGGATCAGTTTCAATGTCTTCGCAGGCCTGCGGAACTCCCGTGAAAAGCATCTCCTGCAGTCCTTCATTCTCTTTCCAGGACATCGGATCGATAACGAACGGATGTTCCTGCTCCACCGCGGCAAGATTCGTCCCCTGCGCGCCCGCGTGTAAAACGATTGAATCAGTCGCTTCGTTTAACAACCACAGAATCATACTTTGCGCGTTCAAAAGGCGCCCGATCGTGCTGAGCATTTGCCCGATGAATTTTTCCGGCGGAGGCGCGGTCGCGAGAATGTCGAGGCTTTGCACCAGCGCGTCTACTTGTCCCCGTGCGACTTGCTCGGAAGCGCGCACCGCGTCGGCGGCGCGCTTGCTCTCGGTAATATCCATGGAGATACCGATGTATTCGTTTATCTCGCCGGATTTTTTTACGACCGCACGACCGATAGATTTGAAGTGCTTAACTGATCGATCTGGAAGGACGACACGATATTCCATCGTATACCCGCGCCGCTCGCTCGTTGCGTCGTCGAGCGTCTGTTTAACCCGCGCTTGATCTTCCGGATGGACCCTCTCCAGGAACAACTCAACGGAAGGTTCAGTTTTGGTGTGATCGAAGCCGAGCATGCGCCCCTGTTCGTCGGACCAAATGACCTTTCCGGTCACTAGATTCCATGCCCAGCTGCCGGTGTGACTAATCTTTTGCCCCTCAGCGAGAAAACCCTCGCTCCGACGCAGCGCCTCCTCCGCGCGATCACGTTCAATCGCGACTCGTGCCAGGTGCGTCGCCATCTCAATGACCTCGAGATCGTGCAAGTTCGGACTCCTAGTTTCGCGATAGTACATGCAGAAGGTTCCGAGGACCTTTCCTTCCGAAGAGAGCACTGGATTCGACCAGGAGGCTCGCAGCCCATGTTTTAATGCTGAAGCACGATGCTCCGGCACCGCCCAAAGTGGGTCAGTTGCAATATCGGAGGCTATGACCGGTGATCTCCGATATGCCGCCGTCCCGCAAGAGCCGGCAGATGGTCCAATTGGCAGCTTTTCCATCTGCTGCGTCCATCCCTTGGGAAGACTGGGTCCGGCCACGGATTCCAGATGAAGACCGTCGGGACGAAGCAACAAAACAGAGGCCAGCGTACCACTACTGTATTCCTCGATAATCAGACACAAGACATTCAGGATCTCTTTGAGAGCAACGCCGGTGGCGATCATCTCGAACAGCCGCTTTTCACCTGTGAACAACGCCTCCCCGCGCTTGCGCTCGGTGATGTCGGTAACCGCTCCTACGAACTCAAAGCTGCCCGACTCGTTGGTTGAGGGATGACCCACCACCCGAAGATGTTTGACTGATCCATCAGGCATTAACAGTCGGTGTTCGATATCGAAATCTTTCCTCTCGCGTGAGACGCGCTCGATTAATTCCTGCACCGCCGATCTGTTTTCCGGGTGAGTTCGTTGCACTATCAATTCAGTCGTCACCTTGGTGGTGGGTTCGTATTCAAATATCCGAAAGGTTTCTCGCGACCAAAAGATCTCTCCGCTAGACACATTCCAGCCGAAGCTGCCGGTGTGGCTCAGTCGCTGCGCTTCGGCCAGGTAAGCTTCACTCCGTCGCAGCCGCTCCTCGGCGCGGGTGAGTTCCGTTCTTTCCTGGGCTTCCCGTAACGCTCGTCGCACCGAGGGCACAATCCTCGACAGCCGCATCTTGAACACATAATCCGTCGCACCGATCTTGAGCGCCTCAATTACGATTTCTTCGCCCAGGGTGCCGGATACGAAGATGAAGGGCACATGCGCCCACTTTTGCTGAGCAACCTTCAGTGCCGACAAGCCATCGAAGGAGGGAAGGGTATAATCTGCGAGAATCAGGTGAAAACCACCCTGCTCGAGTGACGCAATGAAATCAGCCTGGGTTTCAACCCGAGTTACATGGCAGACAATCCCCCCGGTCTCGAGCGTTTCCTGCACCAGCTCTGCGTCCCTGGGGTCGTCTTCAAGGTGCAGGACACGCAGAGGAAGTTCCATCTCGGCTAGTTCTTTTTTACGCTTCCAGGTGGCGGCTCGTTAATCAGTGCCCAAAAAACCCCGAGTTCCTTGACAGCGTTCACAAACTCATGGAAATCCACCGGCTTCACGACATAGGCGTTCACGCCCAGCTTATAACTCGTGACCATGTCTTTTTCTTCATGTGAAGATGTGAGCACGACCACGGGAATCATCTTAAGCTTCTCATCCGATTTGATCTGTTGTAGCACCTCCAAGCCATCGACCTTGGGTAATTTCAGATCGAGCAGCAAGACGGCGGGATTATCACTCGAACGCGTCTCGAATTTTCCGCGGCAATAGAGGTAATCCAAGGCCTCCTCCCCGTCACGAGTGACGACAACCTCATTGGCAAGCTTATAGTCGTCGAGAGCTGTTAAGGTGAGCTCCACGTCCTTGGGGTCGTCTTCGACCATCAAAATGCGTCCAAAAGTACTCATAAGTTAGACTCCCTGCGATTTAGACAATGAGAAATAAAAGGTTGCGCCTTTATCCAACAGTCCCTCAGCCCAGACCTTGCCTCCATGTCGGTGCACAATCCGCTGAACCGTAGCCAGCCCTATACCGGTGCCTTCAAACGCCTCAGGCGCGTGAAGACGCTGGAATACGCCGAATAGTTTATTTACATACTTCATATCAAATCCTACTCCATTGTCTCGGATAAACATTACTATCTGATCTTGTTTGTGGTTCGTCGATGCTATTTCGATCTCGGCCTGCGGGCGCGTCCGCGTGAATTTAACAGCATTCGAGATCAGATTGACGAGCGCAAGTCGGAGCATGGAACGATCTCCGTAGCAGGCGGGCAACTTGCCAACTCGCCAAACAATATTCCGCCCTTCCGTTTCCTGCGCAATTTCGCTAAGCGATTCCTGCACAAGCTGCTGTAGGCTGACCATTGTCATGTGCGTCTCAGCGCGGCCTATTCTGGAAAAGGCCAGAAGATCGTCGATCAGGTTGCCCATCCGCTTTGCTGATTCAAGGATCATCACCATATGTCGCTGACTTTTGTCATTCAGGGATGAAGCAGCATTTTTTTGCAGGAGCTCCGTGAACCCGGCGATATGGCGGATCGGCGCGCGGAGATCGTGCGATACGGAATATGCGAATGCCTCCAACTCCTTATTAATGGCCTGAAGCTCGCCGGATCGTTTTCCAAGTTCTTCGTTCAGTGCGCGAATTTCCTGTTCCCGACGGTTGCGCTCGGTAATGTCATTGTTCGTTTCAAGAATCGCGGCGGGCCGTCCCTGCTGGTCTCGACGCAGAGACCAGCGACTCGCCACTACCACCCGGGTTCCGTCGGCCTTCGTCTTCTGGAGTTCCCCGTCCCAGCGGCCGGCGCGCAGCAGCTCTGCGCGAACTTCATCAATCGGCACCGGAAAGTCTGTCTTCAGGAGTTGGTGAGTGTGCTTCCCGATCGCTTCCTCTGCCGTCCATCCGTACAACTCTCGAGCGCCCCGATTCCAGTACGTGATGATGTCGTTCATATCACGGACAAAAATGGTGTCATGTGTGAGATTGAGCAGGCTGGCCTGCTGGGTTCGCTCCGCCACTTCCCTCTCGAGTTCGTCGCGGGATTGCAGAAGGTCCCGCTCGACGCGGCGCCGAACGGCGCTGAACCAGGCAAGAAGCAACGCGAATAGCACGAAGATGACAAAGTGCGGGACTTCAGCGCGTGTAATGTAGAAACTGTAAAGCGGCGGGATGAAAAAGTAGGCGACGGCCAGGCTCGAGAGAACAAGGGCGAGAATTGCTGGCCCGAGTCCTCCATACCAGACGGCTATGGCAATGGCGAACAAGAACAGCGGATCCGCCACGCCGTGGAAGCTGAAGCGCTCGAGGGGAAGCGCCACGCCGAGCGCCACGGAGACGGAAAGAACTGCAAGGCCATAGCGTTGAATTGCAGAGAGTAGCTTCGACATTTTGGGTTTCCACTGCACCGTGGTCTGCCTTGCTTCGATACTTGCGTGATTCATTCGGCGCCGAATTCGGCTTTACTTGGGAAGCTCACTTTAAAGACCGCCAACACGCAGGTTCGCAGATTAATTTGCTCTTGTCAGCAAAAGATCCGAGAGAACGCGGGCGCTCGTAAATCGGAACTGCTGCGGATGTGAATAACTCATAGAAGTTGTTCGATCGCCTGGGTCGGATGCTCTTCGATCTGAGAAAAGTCCAGTGGTGTTGGCATGTTCTCACGCCTATAGAAGAGCGGTCCCAGTCCAACCTGCGCCATATGCGCTTCCACCAAGTCAGGTAAAAACAAATGCGGAGACAAGGATGATAAAGCCCACGCGTTCGCCTCTTCCGCGTCGATGACCTACCGGATAATATCGCTGAGGTCGGGATACGCCCGCTCGTATTGTTGTTGCAGTTGGTTTTTGAGCTGGGAAATCACGCTGGTCACCGTCGCAGGAAAAATAGGAACTTCTTCGAGTCGCTCTGCGGCCACCGGCTTTGTTCCCTCCTTCGGAGTGAAAGAATTTCGATCGACCACAACAGGAGGCTAAACCCTCCGATCGCTTATCAGCTATTGGGCATTGGATGGAATTATTTCCAATGCCTCAGAATGAGAATCGTCTCGTCCTTTTGAAGGAAGCGAGCGAGGCGAGTTTCTAACGAGTGGATGATCAGGCGACGCGCCGCAAAATTGCACTTCGCGGTTAATCGAGATGGCAAAGATCGAGTTATAAACGATCCGGACCGGCTCGTTTCACAAATTCGTCGGCTCGAAATGATGTCGTCTCATTCTGAGATAAGAAGCGTTGGTAATCGGCAGGCGTGTCGATATCGATCGCTGCCGCGGGAAAATTGAAGGGCGCGACTTCGTTTTGCCGCGAGAGAATGATCCCTTTGGCTCCGCTATCTCCTTTGAGCTGCAATAGATCGGGAAAGCAAGATCGATCAAAGAGGGCGGGAATCCCAAGGGTGGCTGCGTACGCGGACGCGACGATCGGCTTGCCACTCGTTAGGCGCAATTGGATAAGCTGCCTAACCGTCGTAGCGCTCGCGAACGGCTGATCGCACGCCAGGAGGATCGCCGCGTCAGGTTCCGCAGCGGAGTCGATCACATGCTGTACGCCGGCACCGATGGAAGAGCCCAACCCGTCCGACCACTGCGGGTGGATCACAACCGAGGCCGCAACCCCGGTCAGCTCCAAGGTGATTTGTGCTCCATCCTCGCCAACGACGACTACGACTGGCGTGCAGCCAGCCTGTACCGTGGCTGCGACAATGTGCCTGACGAATGTTTCGCCTCGAAAAGCAGCCAGCTGCTTTGGCCCTCCGAAGCGAGTTGAGCCTCCAGCGGCGAGCACAACAGCTGCGACTCTCATCGGAAGACTACGCGGCTTCTCCTTCGGCCGTCGCCGTGGCCGGATGAATGTCACTCCTGCGTTCTCGTAGGAAACCGCCACGACGCCCGGAAAGTACCGCCGCCACTTCGGACATAATGGAAAGCGCTATTTCCTCCGGTGCTTCACTGCCGATGTCGAGTCCGGCTGGCGCGAACAGGGTTCGGCCATCCGCGTTGAAGTCGAGCGTTCGATATTCGCTGAGCCGCGCCAGCAACTCGGCATGGCGCTTTCTTGGCCCGAGCAATCCAACGTAGCGGAGTTGGAGTGGCAGAAGGCGATCGAGCGCGAGAAGATCGCGACCGAAATTATGAGTCATGACTATTGCCGCGGCCTGCGCGTCCGGACGAAAATCTTCGGCCAATTCTGACGGGTGGCCGAAATGTTCTACCACCCAGCCGAGATTTCCACAGAGCTGAGTGATCGGCTCGATCTCGGGCCCAGTACCGAAGAGTAACAATCGGACAGGAAGAGCCATGGTATCAATGAAGACACCGCGTCGTTCGGCCAGAAGGACGTCAGAGGCCAGCAGCTCTGAGCCGAGCGCTTCACCTTCAAAACATGTGCGGATTCGGCAAACCTCCCGGTTCATGAGCAATCGACCAATCTTGGTGATAAGATTGCCGCTCTGTCCCGCCGCAGGAATCGGCTCCACAAGAATTTTCAACTGACCATCGCACCCATAGAGGCGCTTCGTATCAAACGACAGCAACACGGGCGAAGCGTTGTCGATCACCATTTGTCCGTGACGGCCAATCTCCTCCTCCAAACAGCCGCCACTCAGAATACCTAAAGTACTACCATCCGAATCGACCAGGAGGCGAGCGCCCGGCTTTCGATAGGTGGAACCTTCAGCCTGAACGAGGGTGGCGAGCGCCCATTCGCGAGATGGATTTTCCTCGACACGCCGGATGATCTGCTGCAGCGCTTTCACGCGTTAACTCAAGATAGTAGAGGTCAGCAGATCCTCAATCTTGACCGGCAATTCGCGCACGCGAACGCCTGTCGCATGATGGACCGCCGCAGTGATGGCGGCAGCGACGCCGGCCAGACCGATCTCGCCAATCCCGCGGGCGCCAAGTTCGTTGATCTCTTTGTCGGGGAAGTCGACGAAATGCACGTCGATCGGCGGCACGTCGGCGTTTACCGCCACCATGTAGTCGGCGAGATTACTGTTGATCGGCGCGCCATTTTGCGGGTCGTAAGATGTGTGCTCCAACAACGCCATGCCGATTCCCATCACGACCGCGCCTTCGATTTGGTTGCGCCCCGCGAGTGGATTGATAATCCTGCCCGCATCGATAACAGTCACGACGCGGCTGACGCGCAACCGAGCGATCTCTGGTTGCCATGTGACTTCGACGAAGTGACAACCGAACGAGTGCGTCGAGAACTTCGGCTTTGGAGCACCGAACGTTCCTTCCGCCTTGCCGCTGCCCGTGACGAGGCGGACATTCGCGCGCCGCAGCAGATCCGCGAATGACACGCCCTTCGCAGCACCGTCAGCTTTCACAAAAACCCGGCCGCCTTCGAAGGCCAGGTCATCGGGCTTGCGCGTCTCGAAGGGCGATCCCGCCGTTGTTGTCGCAACCGTCAGTAGCGACGCAATCGCCTGGTCAGCCGCGGCAAAGACGGCTGGCACTACCGATCCGGTTACCGTCGAACCGCCGGAGAGCGGGCCTTCCGGAAGCGACGTGTCGCCGAGCGCCACTTCGACTTTCTCGAGCGGCACACCGGTCTTCTCCGCAGCAAGCTGCGCGAGGATCGTATAGGTGCCGGTGCCGATGTCCTGCGTTCCAGACGCGACGCGGACCGTGCCATCATCGCGAAGCTCGACATTGGCCGCGGCAGGAAATCGCGCCGCGACCCACGCACACCCGGCCATTCCCGAGCCGAGGATCAACCCGCCGCGCTTCATCGAGCCGACCTCTGCGTTGCGCTTCGACCAACCGAACTTCTCCGCGCCAAGCTCGAGGCACTCAAGAAAATGTCGTGATGAAAACGGAATGCCCAATCCCTCGTCGATCGTCGGCTCGTTGAGGATGCGGAGCTGAACGGGATCCATCTTGAGCTGATCGGCCAGCTCGTTCATCGCCGACTCGGTTGCGTAGAGTCCGGGTACGGCACCAGGGCCGCGCATGGGCGTCGGCGAACCGACATTTCGCCGGGCGCGGCCGAACTTTACTCGAAGGTTCGGCACACCGTAGTGGAACGGCGTCGCCTCACCGCAGTCTTCGTGATAATTATCGAGGATTGCATGGTGGTTGACGTAGTCGTGCTGGAGCGAGACGAGCTTTCCGTCGCCGGTGGCGCCGAGGCGCACACGTTGCTGGGTACGAGGCCGATGACCCACCGACTGGAACATCATCTTGCGGCTGAGGACGAGTTTGACCGGCTTGCCCAGCTGCCGCGCCGCAGCGACGGCAAGCGGACAATGCGTCCACGGCCATAGCTTGCTGCCGAAACCCGAGCCAACAAACTTGGTGATGACGCGGACGTTCTCCTTGGGCAGGCCGAACATCTGCGCGAGGACTCCCTGAAGATTGAAGATCCCCTGAGACTCCTCGTAGATCGTCAACATTGAGCCATCCCAAATCGCGGTCGTCGCCTGGAGTTCAATCGGGTTGTGCGTTTCGGTCGGCGTGACATAAGTCTGGTCGAGCTTGACCGGTGCGCTTGCGAAAGCGCCCTCGGGATCGCCGCGTTCGCTTTGCACGCGCTTGGTTGGGGCGAATGAGGTCGCGACCACGTCAGGCTCGTCGTCGGCTATGAGGTTGGTGTCGACGTTCGGTTTTTCCTTCGCGTACGTTGCGCCAACCGCATCGGCCGCAGCTTTGGCGCTTTCAAATGTGTGGGCCACAGCGAGCGCGATGTACTGGCCGTAGTAGCGAACAACATCATCTTCGAACGGTGGGCGACGCTCGTCGACGATACCGTCGAGCCCCGATCCTAGCACCGAGCGGAAGATCTTTCCGATGTTTTCGCGATGAAATATCGCACGCACGCCCGGCATTTTCTCGGCTGCAGCCGTGTCAAGTTTGACCACACGGCCGTTGGCGATTGTCGCTTCGACCGGAACGGCATATAACATCCCGGGAAAGTGGAAATCCGAGGCATACTGCGCCACTCCGCTTACCTTCCACGGGCCATCTATACGCGGCGTCTTGCGACCGATTGGTGACGTCGTCGGGGTTTCTTGTGTCGTTGGCATGTTCGGCTAGTCGTTAGGCAGTTTGGGTCGCGAGCTTCAGCGCATGGACGAGGCAGCGCTTCGCCAACTCCACCTTGAAGCCATTTTGACTCTGAGGCTTGGCGCCACGCAGCGCCGCGTCCGCCGCTTTCTGGAAAACGGCTTGCGCCACCGGTTGACCTGTGAGTTCACTTTCGGCCTCGGTCGACCTCCAAGGCTTCGTGCCGACGCCACCCAACGCAATGCGAGCGCGCGTTATTTTTCCGTCGGCAACTGTGACTACTACCGCGGCGGAAGCGAGCGCAAATTCGTAGGAGGCGCGGTCGCGCAGTTTTAAATAAAGAGAGCGGCTGCCGGGCGCGGGCGGCGGAAGCGTGACATGCGTAATCAAGTCGCCCGGCTCCAACACTGTCTCACGTTGCGGCGTGTTCCCGGGCAAAACGTGGAAGTCCACAATCGGAATGCTTCGCTCGCCCTTCGTCCCACGCACATGAATGGTCGCTTCGAGTGCAGCCATCGCCACATTCATGTCCGACGGGTTCGTCGCAATGCAGTGTTCGCTCGTTCCGAGAATGGCCAAACTGCGGTTTGCTCCAGTAATCGCCGCGCAACCCGAGCCCGGCTCGCGTTTGTTGCACGGCATATCGGTAGCGCGAAAATACATGCAGCGTGTCCGCTGAAGCAGGTTGCCGGCGGTGGTCGCCATGTTCCGAAGCTGCGCCGTCGCGCCGCTCAAAATCGCTTCGGATAGAACCGCGTAGTTTTTACGGACGAGCGGGTGGTAAGCCAGATCCGAGTTACGAACGACAGCGCCAATCGTTAGGCCGCCGTCGGGAAGCGCTTCAATCTTATCGAGCGGCAGCCGGTTAATGTCGATCACCGTTTTTGGCTGCTCGACATTCAACTTCATCAAATCGATTAACGTCGTGCCGCCGCCGATGAAGCGAATTTCCGCTCCCTGCTGGGCCGTGGTTGCCTTCGCCGCGGTCGCAATAGCTTGCGCGTTATCCTTCGCTCGTGTGAGTGCGAAAGCTTTCATCCCGTTTTCTGCGGCTTGGCGTTTTGCCGCACACTTTGAATAGCGGCGACAATGTTGGGATAGGCACCGCAGCGGCAAATATTGCCGCTCATCAATTCCTTCACGTCCGCGTCCTCCGGCCCGCACGGTTCCTTCAAGAGCGCCACCGCCGACATGATTTGCCCGGATGTGCAGTAGCCGCATTGATAGGCGTCACAGGCGACGAACGCAGCCTGGACCGAGTGCAGATTTTCCGGCTGGCCGATCCCCTCCAGCGTCGTGATCTCTTCGCCCTCGTGCATGGCGGCGAAGCAAAGACACGAATTCACGCGGCGGCCATTGATGTGCACCGTGCATGCACCACACTGGCCGTGATCGCATCCCTTCTTGGATCCGGTCAGATGCAGATGCTCGCGGAGACAATCGAGAAGAGTCGTGCGCGGATCGATCCGAAGATCGTGCTTCTTGCCGTTAACAGTAAGCGTTAC